>JAUVQV010000087.1 GCA_030597995.1 Candidatus Rokuibacteriota bacterium | reverse complement strand
GCCGCTTTTCCCAGGCCCGCGATCCCCGGGATGTTCTCTGTCCCGCAGCGGTAGCCGTGCTCCTGCAGGCCTCCGTCGAAGAGCCTCCTCAGCTTTGTCCCGGAACGGAGGTAAAGCGCCCCGACCCCCTTGGGGCCGTAGAAGAGATGCCCGGCCAGACTCAGAGCGGAGACGCCGAGACGGCCGACATCGACCGGGATGGTACCGACCGAGGCTACCCCGTCGGAGAAGAAAGGGACGCTCTTCGAGGCGGCGACCGCGGCCAGGGCGGGGATGTCCTGGATGACGCCGATCTCGTTGTTGGCGTGCATGATGCTCACCAGGGCGGTCTTTTCCGTCAGGGCGGCCTCGAGCCGATCCGGGGTGATCAGGCCGTCGCCGTCCACCGGAAGGTAGGTGACCGAAAAACCCCGGTTCTGCATGGTGTGGAGGGAGTAGAGCACCGAGTAGTGCTCGATGTTGGAGGCCACGATGTGGTCCCGGCCCTCTCCGCCCTCGGCCAGGATCCCCTTGACGGCGAGGTTGTTGGCCTCCGTACCCCCCGAGGTGAAGATGATCTCTTCGGGGCGGGCGCCGATAAGCCCGGCCACACGGCCCCGGGCCTTCTCCAGGACCTCGGCCGCCCCCTGGCCCAGCTCGTAGTAGTGAGCCGACGGGTTGCCGTACGCTTCGCCCAAAAAAGGCAGCATCTCGTCACGCACCCGGGGATCCCCCCGGGTGGTGGCGGCGTGGTCGAAGTAAATCACATCCATCTGATTCCCTCCGCGATCGTATCTTTTTGAGTCCGGGCCGGCAGGCCGGGACCGCTTCCAAGAGGATACTCTATGACAATCCGGGCCGCACCGCAAGGGTGGGGTCCGCGAGCTATCTGCCCATACCCGGCCGATATTCCTTGACAGGGAAAAGTTGCCCTGCTACACAAATATGAGTTTGAGCATGATTTGATCCTGGCAGCCATCGACTGCTATGATTACCATTCGGGAGACTGGTATTTCGCCAGCGTGTGACGGGGTGCTCCACGTAACGCAGAGTTTGTTCTCGGGTCTTTAGAATTTCACTGATGGTGAGCTTTTAATGCTTGGCTCTGGGCAGTAGTGCGGCTAAACGCCGATAGGAGAAAGTCATGACGAGCATCGATACGCGGGCCATTCTGAAAAACATCATGAAGCGACCACAGCTGAGAAACATCGCTCTTCTGTGCCTGAGCGCGGTTGTCATCTATCCCCTCTACGACATCGTCTACGCAAAGCCGTCAGTGATTCGCATATTGACTAATAACGTTGAGAAGGAAGCGATCTCCTTGGGCGAACACTGCATGCGCGAGGTTTTTCCGGATACCCAGAAACTGACGGGCGAAATATTTACCCCCTCGGCAGAGAGGCGGCTAAAGGAGCATCTTTCGGATTTTCGCCTGGAGAAGGTGAAAATGTACTCCAGCTCGGGCGAAGTCCTCTATTCCACCGACGACCGCGACCTCGGAAGCGTCAATCAAAATGACTACTTCAAAAACATCGTCGCCAAGGGAACGACCTTCACTAAAGTGGTGAGAAAAGACACAAAATCCATGGAAGGCCGGATCGTGGCCCGTGACGTGGTGGAGACCTATGTCCCAATCATGCGCGACGACACGTTTTTGGGGGCCTTCGAGATTTACTACGATATCACCGGCAGGAAGGCGGAGCTGGCCGGCCTTCTGGCTAGTTCCTCTTACCGGACCCTGGGCCTCGGAACTCTCTTCATGGTCGCGGTGTTCCTGGCCACCTTCAGCGCGAGCCGGACCATGCTCGAGAACCAAAGGATCCGGGAGAAGTTGGAATGGGCACAAGAAGACCTCGAGCGGCAGGTCAGACGGCGGACGGCCGAGCTTGCCAAGGTAAACGAAGAGTTGAAAAAAGAGGTCGACGAGGGAAACCGGATGCAGAGCGCTCTGAAAAAGGCCTCTAGCGAGTGGAGGGTGTCCTTCGACGCGACCAAGGATCTGCTGGTGATGACCGATGCCGACCTCAAAACCGTCAAGGTCAACCGGGCGACTTCCGATTTTTTTGAAAAGCCATACGCGGAGCTGCTCGGCCGGGACTGTCTGCAACTCTTCGCCGGGATATTACCCGCGGAAGGGCCCAATCCACTGCGGATGATGACGTGCTCGCGACGGCATGAGGAACAAGAGGTCAGCCTCCGGGACCGGGAGAGATGGTTTCTGACCTCCGCCGATCCCATCCTCGACGCCTCCGGCCGGTTGAGCGGCGCGGTCTTTACTCTCAAGGACATCACCGACCACAAGAGGGCCCGCCTGGAGCAGGAGCGGCTTCAGGAGGAATTGCAGCAGGCGCAGAAAATGGAATCCATAGGCAGTCTCGCCGGCGGCATTGCCCACGACTTCAACAACATTCTCTTCTCTATCATGAGCTACTGCGAGATCGCCGAGACGAAGATACCTGAAGATCATCCCGCGCGCCGGCCGCTCGAAATCATCAAGGATGCCGGGGACAAGGCTGCGTCTATCGTGAGGCAGCTCCTGGCTTTCAGTCGCAAGCAGGTCCTCACAATGGAGGTGATCGACCTGAATGACGTTATCAAAAACATTGCCAGGATGCTCCTTCGGACGATCAGAACGAACATCGCGTTTGAGTTGAAGATTGAAAAACCCGTGAAGGGGATCATGGGCGACAAGGTGCAGATCGATCAGGTCCTTTTGAACCTGGTGGTGAACGCCCGTGACGCCATGCCGGCGGGAGGCGCCCTGACCATCGAGACCGAAAACGTCGTCCTGCGCGGCGAGGGCGGCCCGGGCGAAGGCGGCGGGAAGCAGGGCCCTTACGTCGTGCTGAAGGTGACCGACACCGGCGAGGGGATACCCGGGAAGGTGCGGGAGAAGATGTACGAACCTTTTTTCACCACCAAGCCGAACGGCAAAGGCACCGGCCTCGGTCTGTCCACGGTCTACGGAATCGTGCGGCAGCACGGTGGGCACATTGTTGTCGAGAGTGAGCACGGCCGCGGCACGACCTTCAAGGTCTACTTCCCGGTATCCGAAATGAAAGAGGTGAAAGTTATGGAGACGCCGGTCGAGAAATCATTGCCCGAATTGCGGGGAAGCGAGCGAATCCTGGTGGTGGAGGACGATTCCACGATCCGGGAGGCGATCATCGAGGCTCTCCAACCGCTGGGATACCGGCTGCTCGAGGCCTCGGACGGCGCGGAGGCCCTCCGGATCATCGAGGAGGAGAGCGAAAAAATAGATCTTTTGCTGACCGACCTCGTGATGCCCGAGGTCGGCGGCAGGGAACTGGTCGAAGCGATCCTCTCCAAGAGGCCGGGCACAAAGGTTATCGTCATGTCGGGTTACATAGAAAACGAAGCCGATTTCCAATATTTCAAGAAATCCGGAGTGACTATGGTCGAGAAGCCTATTCTGCCGAGCCGGTTCCGGAAGATCCTGCGGCAGGTTCTCGATTCCGGCTGATTTCCCACCCGGCACCCCTTTCTTTCTCCCCGTCAAAGGAGGTATGTTCAAGGATCGGAAGGGGGGAGGGGGAAAGTGAGGGGGGTCAGCGGTTCAACTCGTGGAGATGGAGGTGGTAGGGCTCGCGGGGGATGACCACGATGCCGGTGGGACTGACGAAGAATCGCTTTTTGTCCTCGGCGGGGTGGTAGCCGATGACGGTGTCTGGCGGGAGGCTGACGTTTTTGTCGATGATCGCGCGCCGCACCCGGCAGCGGCGCCCGATATCCACCTCCCCCAACAGGATGGACTCCCGGACTTCACTCCAGGAGTGGATGCGGACGTTGTGGCCCAGAACGCAGTCGATCACCCGGCCGCCGGAGATGATCGTCCCGGGGGAGATGATAGAGTCGGCCGCGAACCCTCGCCGCTGTTCCTCGTTGAAGACGAACTTCACCGGGGGCGAGCTGGCCTCGGCCGTCAGGATCGGCCACTGGGGGTTGTAGAGATTGAGTGGCGGTGCGACGCTCTTGAGCTCCATGTTGGCATTGTAGTACGCCTCGATGGTGCCCACGTCCCGCCAGTAGTAGTTCTGCTCTCCCTTGAGCATCCCCGGGATGACGTTCCGGTTGAAATCGTACGCGAAGACGGCGAGTTTTTTGCAGACCCGCGGGAGGATGTCCCGGCCGAAGTCGATCCACTCCCTCTGCCTGGGTTTGTCACCGAGGATGTCCAGCATGGCGGAGGTGGAGAAGAGGTAGTTGCCCATCGAGGCCAGTGTCCTGGAGCGGTCACCCGGCATCGGGGGCGGCCGGGGGACCTTTTCCTTGAACCCCCGCACCCTCCAGTCGCCGTCCACCCGGATGGTGCCGAAGTCGCGGGCCTCTCCTCGAGGAACGGGGAGGGCGGAGATGGTAATGTCCGCCCCCTTTTCGAGGTGGTACTCCACCATCTGTCGGATGTCCATGCGGTAGATGTGGTCGGCCCCGAAGACGGCGACGAGGTCGGGTTCGGACTGGCAGACGAGGTTGATGTTCTGGCGGACGGCGTCGGCCGTTCCCCGGTACCAGGTTTCGCCCCGCTGCATCTGCGCCGGGACGGTGACCACGAACTGGTCACGGAGCACCGATCCGAATCTCCACGTGGCCCGGATATGCTCCGTGAGAGACTGGGATTTGAACTGGGTCAGGACGTAGAGGGAGAGGATGCCGGAGTTGACGAAGTTGGAGATCACAAAGTCCGCGATGCGGTAGTGCCCGCCGAAGGGGACGGCCGGTTTGGCCCGGTCTCGGGTGAGGGGGTAAAGCCGCTCACCCTTGCCTCCGGCCATGATCAATCCCAGCACCTTCAGGCCCATGAGCCCTCCCTGTCATAAAGAGAGAGGGTTCCGTGGAGAACCCGGGGCGTCTGCCGTATGTGTTCGGGGCGGCGAAACTCTCGTAGGCCGGCAACTCTCTCTCGAATGCGATCTTGATATCAAAAGACCCGGCTCCTGTCAACATGTCCGCATACGTTCCATTGACTCCGCCCCGTCAATACGGTATTAAGTTTTAAAGAATTTCCGATGGCCTGTCACGGAGGGGAAACTATCCCTCCGGGACGACCGCCGAATCACATAGTCGGTACGGGCACTGCGAGATGAGGGTCGAGATGAGAGTGATGCGAATCAGTGTGGCCGCCGCGGCCCTGGCGGCGGGGATTTTCGGAGGACCGGAGGCCACAGCCGGGACCGGGGTCTCCACGACCCACGCCCTGGCCATGCACGGGACCCCGAAGTACGGGCCGGAGTTCGCGCACTTCGATTACGCCGTTCCTGACGCCCCCAAGGGGGGGGAGGTGCGCCTGCACGCCATCGGGACCTTTGACAGCCTTAACGGCTTCATCCTGAAAGGGGTTGCCGCCGCAGGCCTGGGGGGCCTTTACGACACCCTGCTCCTCAGCTCCAACGACGAGGCATTCACCGAGTATGGACTCCTGGCGAAAAGTATAGAGATCCCGGCGGACCG
>JAUVQV010000086.1 GCA_030597995.1 Candidatus Rokuibacteriota bacterium | reverse complement strand
GGCCGCCCGGTCCTGACCCCCGGCTATGGTCACCCCGTATTTCGAGGCCAGGTGCTTCACGAAGGGCTTGCCGTCTATTCCCTCCGGCACCCGGACCGCGGTCAGGGCCTCGGATGGCGCATCGGGGGCGTAGAGTTCGAGCCCCAGGGCCAGCATCGCCTCACGGGCAGCCCGGGCGAGGCGGGCGTGCCGGGCAAAGACCTTCTCCAGGCCCTCTTCCCGTATCATCCGCAGGGACTCCGCGAGGCCGATGATCAATGAGACCGCCGGCGTGAACGCGGTGGTGTGTTTCGCGAGACTCTTTCTCTCTTTCGACAGATTGAAGTAGTACTTGGGACTGGTGGAGGTCGCGGCCATCTTCCAGGCCTTCTCCGAGAGGGAGAGGAACGCCAATCCCGGGGGGAGCATCAGGGCCTTCTGGGAACCGGTCACGACCACATCCAACCCCCAGGCGTCCATGGGGATGTCGAACACCCCGACCCCGGTGATCGCATCCACCACCAGCACCGTCTCCGCCCGGGAACGGGTGAGATCCGCCAGGGCGCGGATGTCGTGCCGCACCCCGGTGGAGGTTTCGGAGGCCTGGACGAACACGGCCTTGATCCCCGGATCGGCCGCCAGGAGGTCTTCGACCGCCGCCGGGTCCACGGCCCTCCCCCACTCCACGTCAAGGTCATGGGGCGTGACACCGAACGCGGAGCAGATTTCGCTCCAGCGCTCCCCGAACTTCCCCCCCCGGATGCAGATCACCCGGTCGCCTGGAGAGAGGAGGTTGCTGACGGCAGCCTCCATGGCTCCCGTGCCCGAGGCCGCGAGGATGAGCACCTCCTGCTTTGTCTGAAAGAGATATTGCAGGTCCGCCTCGACCGCGTCCAGGATCTTCTCGAATTCCGCGGTCCGGTGGTGGATGATAGGCCTGGCCATAGCCAGGAGACTATTTTCCGGTACCGGCGTGGGTCCCGGCGCCAACAGGAAACGCTTTTTCACAACTCTCCTCCTCCGGGGCGTCTGTCAGGGGTGATGCGAAAACGGTGCAACGCCCGCTATTATCGGCAAAATCCCTCGCTTGTCAAGATTCAGCGGGCTCTCTGAGCAGGACGATGTTTTTAAAATGCTAAATTCCCCGTTCTGAAGAGCGGCGCTTTCAACCCAAAGGGCGCCAAATCTCCCCCGGCCCCTCTTTGCTAAAGAGGGGAGCCAAGAAGATTACTCTTTGGTAAAGAGGGGTACCAAAAACCTCCCCCTTTGAAAAAGGGGGATCGAGGGGGATTTGAGAACAGGAAATAACTCGGAGGGGGTCATGGGGCAGGGCCGACTTCAACCAGGTGCCCTCTCACCACGGTGGCGAAGAATGGTTTCCTTTTCCGGTCGGTACCGGGAGCCAGGGTCGTACTCCCTGTCACGCCCGGGAAATCCCGAACCTCTCCCAGGGCGTCAAGCACCTGCCTGCGGGTTGACGCGCCCCGGCGGATGATATCCACGATGATGGCGGTAGCGGCATAGGCCTGGGCGGTGAAAGTTCCCGGGGGCTCCGTGAACTTTTTCCGGTAGCGATCGACGAAGCGCTGGACTTCCAGCGCCGGGCTGCCGGCGAAAAAGCTGTCGACGAAGATGACTCCCTCGGCGAACCCCTCACCGACCTCGGGAAAGCGGGGCGTGTTCAAACCGCTGCCCCCCAGAATTGTCAGGCTATCGACGTCGATGTCATGGAACGCCAGCTGGGGGATGATCATGCCTATCTGCTCGGCGTACCCGGGAAGAAAAATGGCGTCGAAAGGCAGGGGGCGGTCGTGTGGAGCGGATTTCGGAATGCCGGCCGCCGCCTTCAACGACTGGATCGGCTTGGCAAAGTCCGTGAGGGCGGTATCGTAATCCAGCGACGCTACTATCTCACCTCCCCGGGTCTCGACCTCGCCGGTGAAGAGCGCAGCAAATCTGTGCCCGTAGGCCTCATCCGGGGCCAGGACCGCAAAGCGCTCCAACCCGAGAGTGTCCGTCGCGAATCCAGCCCGCCCCACGGAGAGCTCACGCAAGGTAAGGCAGTTCCTGAAAAAGTTGGGGCTGATCCCCTCCAGCCGCTCCGCGGAGGCGGTCGGCGAAAATACCGCCAGGGACAAGCCCTCGGCCGCCGGCAGGACCCTCTCTACCGTGCTGCTGAGCAGAGGGCCGAGGAGGATCAGGATATTGTCGCGGTGCACCATTTCCCGAACGGCCGGTGAAAACTCCTCCACCGTCTCCTCGTCCCGATAGACGACCTCGATGCGGTACGGATAATTTGATCCGGCCTCTTCCTCCAGGGCGAATTCGATGCCGCGTCGCACCTGGAGCCCGTAGGCTTCCAGTTTTCCGCTCGCCGGGATCATCACGCCGATCGTCCTGGTCGGACGCTCTTCACGGGGCGCCGGCTCCCACGGCTGCCTGGGGGCGCGCCGGTCCTCATCCCGGGTGCTCTCGGACGGAGTCGAGAACCACCAGGGCCGGCTCACGGCCGCGAACTCGCCATCTCTCTTCACTGCCTGGGCATAGAGGCGGCGCGCCTCATCTTTGGGAAAACGGTACGCTCCGGGAATTACCGACTCTGCCAAAAGTTCGACCGGCATTCTGGACAAGATCCCCTCGACCCTGCGGCGGAGGCGGAATCGTTCCTTCGTTCCGGCCGCAGCGTAAGCCTCGTCCAGGACGCCCAGACTCTCCAGGAAGAGGCCGTCTTCGGCCAGGATATCGGCTTTTTCCTCCCACGCCCTCTGGCGCAGAGAACTCTCCCGGGACCGGTGGACAGTCTGCCGCAGAAAGTCCAACGCCTTCGCGGATTGTCCCAGACGGCGATAGATCTTTGCCACCAGGTAAAAGACCTCCGGTATCCGGGGATCATCAGGGAAGCGGAACTGAAATTCCAGCAACGACCTCAAGGCCGGACCGTCCTCGGCCAGGACGAAGCGGGCATAGCCGAGATAGTAAAGATCGTCCGCCCCCTTGAGGTGTGTGGGATAGCGCCGGTGCAGTTTATCGAATTCCTCCACCACCTCCCGGTACTCCCTCCTGGAAAAGGCCCGGGCTATCCGGCTCTGCTCCTCTCCCGGCCCGGGGACTGCGGCCTCCGGCGGCGTGGAGAGGGGAGCCGGGGCGGTTTCTACCGGGGGGAGGGGCTCCTCGGGACGGGAAACGGGGCGGGGCGGCCGGTCGCCCCTCCCCACAGGGCGGTGAGGGGCACAGGCCCACAGCAGGGTGACCGTCGCTGCGAGCAACGCCAGCGAAAGCCCCTTATTATCAGGTTTCCTCCTCATGAAGTAATCCCAGGGTTTCCATCTCTTCCTTGCTCAGGCTGTTGGGCGGCCTGGGTTTTCCCTCCTCTTTCTTTTGGGGCGGGATCCTGTCGGAGGCGAAGGCGACCTTTTGCAGGCCCAGGTCGCTCGCCACCCCCTCCACGACCTCGGAATCGACGATCCTCTTTTTGATCAGAAAGGCCTCGAAGAGGCTGTTGTCACAGAGTATGTTTATCAGCCGGGGAATACCCCGAGAGTACCGGTGTATCAGCACCAGCGCATCGGGAAGCAGGATCTCCCGCTCGCAGCCGGCAATCTTCAGGCGGTGGCGGATGTAGGCCACGGTGGTGTCCAGCTTCATCGCACCGAGGCGGTAACGGAGGGCGACTCGCTGCTTGAGCGGCTCGTCGAGGGCCAGGGTTTGATCGATCGCCGGCAGGGCGAAGAAAATGAAGGTCACCAGCTTCTTCTCCGGCAGCTCCAGGTTGAGGAGCCCCCGGAACTCCTCCATCAGCTCCCGCGAGTGGAGCATTTGAGCCTCGTCTATCAGCACCACCGCACTGCGGCCCTCCTCCTTGATCTGCAAGAGGCGTTCGTAGATAGCGGAAAGGATCTCGATCTCCCCGGCCTGCACATTTTTCACTCCCAGCTGGAGGGCGATCTTTTTCAACAGCCACTCCGTGGTGATCGAGGAGTGGACCACGACCAAGAGCGCCGATTCGTATTCCTTTTCGTCGAGATCGTCCAGCATCCTCCGCGCCAGGGTGGTCTTGCCGGCGCCGACATCCCCGACGAGCAGTGCCAGGCCGACATTGGTGCGGGCGGCGTGCTTGAGACGGAGGAGGGCCTCGGAGTGCTGCTGGCTGTTGAAGTAGAAACGGCTGTCGGGAGCGTTGGTGAACGGTTGTTCCCGGAGCTGGAAAAAGTCCTGATAGCTCATGAATTCCTCCTCCTCTCCGACCCCGAACGCCGGATCTGCCCGCAACCTTCCTTGAGCATCAGGCTACAAAAACGAAACTTTCCCCTTCTTTCCCGATTCCCGGGAGGACGGAGAAATGGTATCTGAAGTATCCGGCCCCAGTCCCCTCGGGGCCTTGCCGGCGCCGGCCCGCGCGGCGACATCCCGGTAACTGGAGTCCATCCTCCACAGCTCGCCGAAATGTTCCTGCGATTCTTCTTCCCGGCCCCTCCGGCGGGCAAGGTCGGCCAGATCATAGAGCAATCCCTTGTGCTCGTCACTGCCGGTGACGGCGGAATCTATTCCCTGCCTCAACTTTTGCTCCGCTTCATCCTCTCGCCCCAACTCCAGCAGGCAGATGGCAATCATGCTCAGGGAATCCAGATGCCTCTGCGGGCTCTTCTCGGCCAGGAGAAATTCCCCCAGGGCCTCTTCCACCAACTCCATTTCCTTGTACGCAATGCCGAGATTGTAGTGCGTCTCGAAGTCCTCTTCACCGAGCTGCTCCTTCAGGCCCTTCTGAAATTCCTGGAAGATCTCTTTCAGATCCTCTTGCTCTGCTGCGCCAGCCCCGGGAGAAGGCGAAGTAACCTCTTCTTCCACCTCCTGTCGCAGCTCACTCAGGAAATCGGAAAACTCGCTCTTCTCATCCGGCGGCGCCGTCGCAGGCTCCGCACTCGGCTCTGAAAGCAAGCGGTCCACATCCTACTCAATGGCAGTGATCTCCGCCTCCGGAATCGGTGTCCCCGGCACAGTCGCCCCCTCGGAAACGGCGCCTTCGCCCGGGACGGCGGCGGTGGTCTCCTCCCCAACTCCGGAGGACGCCCTCACCTCCTCCAATTGTCGGAGCTTTTCCGTGATCTCCCGGTTTTCGGGATCCAGGATCTGGATCTTACGGTAGAGAAAATCCGCCTCCTCCAGAAGCCCCTGCTGAAAATAGAATTTGGCCTCGCTCAGAATTTCCTCGATCTCGGTACTGGGGGCTTTGTCTTGCGCCGGGGAGGGTTCCTTATCCGGCGGGGCGGCTTCCGCTACCGGAGCGGCCATCTCCTCCGGCGCCGCGGGTGGTTCTTCTTCGGAGATGGCCACCCCCGAGAGATCGACACCCAGATCCTCCAGTGAAATCTCTTCCGACGCCGGGGAAACCTCTGGAACAACCTCCTCCAGAGAAACCTCCTCTGAATCCAGGGAAACCTCCAGAACGGCCTCCTCTTCGGCAGGAGGCCGGGCCGGGGCC
>JAUVQV010000115.1 GCA_030597995.1 Candidatus Rokuibacteriota bacterium | reverse complement strand
TGGGGCACACCTCGGCCTGGGCAGTGGACGGGCAGGACGGTCTCGCGAAGTTCAGCGACGGGGACTTCGACGTCGTCATCGCCGATCTGAAAATGCCGCGGATGAACGGGGTGGAGTTCATCCGCGAGGTCAAGCGCATCAACAAGGATGTCGTGGTCATGGTGATCACCGGGTACAGCGACCTGCAGTCGGCGGTCGAAACGCTTACCATGGGCGCGTATGACTACGTCGAAAAACCAGTTGAAATCGAGAAGTTCCGGGCGGCGCTGGAAAGGGGCCTGGAGAAAAAGAGGCTGGTTTCCCAGGTTCATTTCGCCAAGGGGATGATCTGGATGGTGATCATTTCGATACCTCTGTGGATGGTCTTGGGTATTATCCTTTCCTACTTCTGGAAGAGATAGTAATCCCGTCCCTCCGTGGTGATCATGGCCTTGCATCTGCAATCATCAATCGACCGCAGGAGATGGGTCCTGTTTTTCACCTCCAGCCTGGGCGTAATTCTCTTTTTCGGGCTCTGCTATCATCTTTTCCGGGGGGTCGCCGGCTCGGAGGGGCTGTTTCTGGTAGTGGCCGTGGGGATGGCGGCTGAAGCGCTCGCGGTCCGCAGTTTCGTGGCCGTAAAGGCCAGACGAAACCGCTCCCCCAAGGAAGCCCTGGTGATCGGGGCCGGATGGGCCGGCCGCCAGGTGATCGACACCGTTCAACGTGAACCGCGGCTCCGGACGAGGATTGTCGGTGTCATCGACGACGACCTGCAAAAAAGGAATTACGTGTACAGAGAAATACCCGTGGTCGGGAACCAGAGCCAACTGCGTGACATGGTCGAGAAAAACGGGGTGGAGCTGATTATCACCTCCATCTCGCATTTGCTGAACGCGGAATTGATCAAGAGTCTCCTCGATCTCAAAATGCAGGGGGTGGAGATCATCGACATGCCCAGCTTCTACGAGCGGGCGACCGGTCAGATTCCCATCAAACACGTGGACAATTCCTGGTTCCTCTACGCCGGCGGGTTTGATATTCTGCACCGGCCTCTCCTGCAGAAGGTCAAGAGGGTGCTTGACGTCGCCGTCTCCTTAGCCGCCCTCTTCCTCTCACTGCCCCTTGTGGGGCTGATCGCCTTCTTGATCAAGGTTGATTCGCCGGGGCCCGTCTTTTTCCGGCAGGAACACACCGGATGGAATGAGAAACTTTTCCGCCTGATGAGATTCAGGACCCTGCGAGCGGCTGCGAAGAATGAAAGCGGTCCCATCCGTTCCGGCGTGGGCGATTACCGGGTGACGAGAGTGGGCCGTTGGCTCCGAATGACGCGGCTCGATGAAATTCCGCAATTTCTCAATGTGCTGAGGGGGGAGATGAGTTTTGTCGGTCCCCGGCCGGAGCGGCATTTTTTTGTGGAGAGATTAAAGAGGATTATCCCCTATTATTCTTTCCGCTTCACCGTGAAGCCCGGGCTTTGCGGGTGGGCTCAGGTGCACTACCAGTACGGGGCCTCTACCGAAGACGCCATCGAGAAATTGAAATACGACCTTTATTACATCAAGAACATGTCGCTGCAGCTGGATTTTTTCATCGTGATCAAGACCCTGAAAGTGGTTCTGCAGGCTCGCAGCACGTGAAGGGGTGAGGAAAAAGTGACCGAAAACATCGCGGTCGGCGTCGGGTTTTGTGGGGGGAAAAGCCCCTCCGCATGCGGCCTGATGGCGGCTCGCGCCGCCCGGAGACAGGTGGGACGGACCCCCCCGGCCCTGGCGCTGGTGTTCGGGGGCGAGCCGGGCGGCGCAGCGGAGATCTTGAAAGGGGTCCGGGAAGCGCTCGGCCACTGTCCCGTCCTGGGGTGCGTTACCGACTCCCCGGGGATTGAGGGGTCGCTGGAGCCACCGGGCGCGGTGCAGGTGCTTCTCTTCGCCTCCCCCTACTTGAAGGCGAAAATCGGAATCGGGGGTGCAGCGGGGGGTGATTGGAAGACAGAAGTCACTGAGGCTTTCCGGAACTCTTACTTCAGCGGCCCCGGCCTCGAGCGATCTCCGGGATCGGCGGAAAATGAGCTTTGCGACTGGTACCTCTACCGCCGCCCCTCTCTGGTGCTGGCCGTCGTCATCTCGCGGCCTTCCGAGAGCCGGCTGCGCGAGCGGATGGTATCGTCTTTCCTGAGACAGAGGTTTTACGGGCGAGTCCCCCTCCTGATCTGCGCCTATTCACCGGAGCAGGATCCCGCGGTCTTCGCCGATGACAAGATCATCCGGGAAGGTATTGTCCTGGCCATGATCAAAACCGACCTCCAGTTCTCCCTGGAGCGTTTCCACAACTTCGAGCCTCTGGGGATGAGGATCTTTGTCACACGTTCGGAGGGGAGAAAGGTGCTGGAGTTCGATGGAAAGCCGGCTCTCACCCGGTACTTCCCCGCCATCGGCGAGGACCCCGGTGAAGAGCCTTGGAAAGAGCCAGGGCGGGTCGCCCTGCATCCCCTGGCCTACCGGGGGAAGGACGGACGCTATCACCTGCTGATGCCGGAGGAGGTCGGCCGCGACCTTTCTCTCACACTCCCCGTGGAGCCGGATCCGGATCAGCCCCTGTATCCCATGATATCCATCTCCTCTTCCGAGGTGGGGCTGGCGAGGGTCGGAGAACTGGAGAAGGATCTGTTAGACGATCGGAGTGTGGGCTGTGCCCTCATTTTGAGAAACACGGATCTCCGTGACCCCCCCGACGGGCTCATGAATCTGAAAGCGGCAGAGTCCAGCCGGTCCCGGGTTTTCGAATTCCATTTCGGGAGCTGGTTGCGGGCGTATCTGCCGCGGGAAGAGTGGGAGGGGGAAACCAGCCACCTTTCCCTGATCTTCATGAGGGATCTGGACCCGATCGCGATGGCGGCCTTCGAGAACGACCGCCTCCTGGGGGAGATCATCCGGCTCAAGGAACTCAACCAGAAGGTCTTTGACGGCATAGGCTACGGGATCGCCCTCCTTGACGACCGGCAGCACATCGTTCACCTCAACGACACCTATCAGACCCTGATGGGTTCTTCAACGGAGGACCTGGTGGGAAGACCCTGTCCCTGGCTGGGCGCATCCCCCCACTCCTGCCCCCACTGCGTGGCCCGGGAGGCGATACAGAAGGGGTCGTTCTGTACCCAGGAAATATTGCGGAATGAGGAAAAAGGGCCATCCTGGCTGCGCGTCGACACCTTCCCCTTCCCGGACGCGAATGGGAAGATTACCGCGGCGATTGAGGTTATCCGAGACATCTCCGCCTTCAAGAATCTCCGGCTCTCTTTGGAGAGCGAGAGGAGAAAGATGGAAGCGGTGGTAAAGGGAATCGCGGAATCCCTCTACATCGTGAACCGTGAATTCGACCTCCAGTTTTTTCACCGCGGCGCGTTGACCCTTCCCCTCGGAACCGGCTCCGAACACACCAGCAGGAAATGCTACGAGGTCCTTTTTCAAAGGGAATTTCCCTGCCCCTGGTGCCGCGCCGCCGAAACCTTTAAGGCCGGCGAGGTCGTCCGCCAGGTGGCGCAGCTCGAGGGAGAGATGCATGAGAACCTTTATTATCAGGTCACCTTCTCCCCCTGGCGGGACGCCCGGGGGGAGGTAGTGTCGGCGATCTGTCTTTTGGTCGATATTACCGCCCAGCGGAAGATGGAGCAGCAGATGATCCAGTCGGAGAAACTGAATTCTCTTTCCGTTCTCTCGGCGGGGATGGCCCACGAGCTGAACAACCCTCTGGGGGCGATCAACTTCAATCTCGAGGTTCTCAAGAAAAGGGAAAAGAACCCGGAGTATGTCGAGGTCCTGGAGAGCATCAAGAAGGATGTGGTGCGGATCAACCGGATCGTCGGCAGCCTCCTCTCCTTTTCCCGGAGCGGGGCGAACTCCCACGGTCTTATTTCCCTCCCTGAGGTTGTCGATGCGGCCCTGGATCTTTTCCGGGTGGTCGTGGAGCGCCGTGAAGTGGAGATCAAGAAAGAATATCACTCCGATCTCCCGCAACTCTGGGGCAATTTCCAGGATCTGCAGCAGGTCTTCATTAATCTCCTCTCGAACGCCGTGGATGCCATGCCGTCCGGGGGTGAGATTGCCATCACCGCCGCGCCGGCGGGACCGGAGCCCGAGAGGGGAAAAAGCCACAAGATTGCCGTCGTCTATGACAACAAGGAAGATGTCGATTTGCTCCGGGTGCTTTTAGACAATCCGGAGTGGGAAGTCCAGTTTCTGCGCAGCGACCGGGAGGCCTTCGATTATTTTCAAAGGCCGCTCAGCCCTCCGCCGGCCATTCTTCTTCTGGACTACCTGGCCCCGGAGCAGGACCGGATCGGCCTCCTGCTGAAGATGGTGGAGGAGGTCGCCGCTTCGACGAAAGTGATGATTATTGACGGGATGGGGAGGGAGCTGGAGGCCATGGGGACAGATCAGGGCGGAGTGGACGAATATCTCAGCAAGCCCCTGGGCGCGGAACGTCTGCTCCAGGCGATCCGCTCCCTGCTGCCGGCCAGGAAACCCCGCCTTCCCGGACAGGCAAGTGTGAAAGTGACGTTTTCGGACGGCGGCATCGGCATCCCCCCGGAGCAGCAGCTCCACATCTTCGATCCCTTTTACACGACCAAGTCTGAATCCAAGGGGACCGGACTGGGGTTGTCCGTAGTCCACAAGATTCTGGAGAGCCATTCGGCGACCATCAATGTCAAGAGCCAGCCCGGTCAGGGGACCACCTTCGTCATCCGGTTCCCCGGTTCCCTGGCTGCCTCTTCCGGGGAAGGAAGCTGGCCCGATGGTGAAAGAGGGATGGTATGGAAAAAGGCATTGACCTGAGGAGGTTACCGGCCGGCGCGATTATCCTGGCCTTTCTTCTTCTCGCCGGCCCGGCGTCGGGAGAGCAG
>JAUVQV010000151.1 GCA_030597995.1 Candidatus Rokuibacteriota bacterium | reverse complement strand
GCGCTCAGAACGATAATGGCGAGCCCGTAGTTGCCCAGGTAGCGGTAAAAGAAGTTGAGCATATCGAGCAGGGGCTTGGCTATGAAACCGAAAAAGCCCAGGTCGATGGTCTTGATCAATTCCGGCGAGACCTTCTTTAAAGAGGCCATCTCCTTGGGTCCGATATAGACAGAGGCGCCCAGGGTGGCTCCGCTGCCGGGAGGGATGCGGAGCTGGGAATAAATCCCAACTTCGACCCGGTCCCCTGTGCCTTTTCGTGCCAGCGCTCCGGTCACTTTCCCAATAGGCATGAGGGCCGCGACAAAATACATATCCCCGGAAGCGATCCATTGCATGGGGCCTTCAAATGTGGCGGTCCCTTCCAGCTTGCTGCCCTTGATCTTGTCGGCCTTGCCTCCGTCCAGGTACATGGCTCCCTTGTATCCGTACCGCCCCATAGCTAATTTTTTTCCACCCTCCGCGCCGGTTGCCGGTTCGAGTCCCGGTGCCCACATCAGGGTAGCCCGTCCTCCAAGGCTCTGCTTCGAGCGGTTAAGGAGTTGGACCGAGCATAGCATTTCGTAGCTGTCGGCCTTGAAGGTGAGGGTCTTGATCATCTCGAGTCCCTCGGGAGTCCTGTACCGGTAGACCACCTCCCCGTCCTCTCCCGGTCCAAGCTCCAGATCTTTCCCCTCGGTGCGGAAAAGGGCCCTTGAAAAACCAAGGGGCCCTCCTGCGGCTACGAACTCGGCGGCAAGAGGAAGGATCGGCTCCACCTCACCGGCGTGCACCATCTCCACGTGGGAATCTGCCTCTTTAAGCTCCTGACGGTACTTGTTGAGGGTCAAGCTCCTGATGACGGCTCCCCGGTTAGACAGGGTGGCATTATATAATGGAGTAAGGACGGTAAGTATCTCTTCACCCTTGGCAGTGATGGCCTCAAGCGTCCGAGTGGAAGCGTCCATGGACGGAGCGATGATCGTCTCCTCGGGAGAAGCCGGAATCCCATTATCCCCCACGGTTCCGATAACGCCGCCCTCCTCCTGGACCGGGGCGGGAGGAACGAAATAGTTCTGGTAAAAGAATAGAAAGGCGAAGGAGATCGCCAGAGCAATGAGCAGCCTTTTTCCCTGATCGTCCATGAATTAACCTCGTGAGGTGTCGGGGTTTCGGGGTGTCGGGGTGTCGGGGTGAAGGACCGAACCTGAACCCTTTTGACCACCCGGGTGCTTTCCGCGGGCGGAAGTTGTCAATTGATTATCAGCACGCCCGCCAAGCTTTGACCCCGTTACTCCGATACTCCGATACTCCGATACGGCCGGAACGGGATCCCACCCACCGGGATTAAACGGGTGGCACCGCGCCAGGCGGTAGATCGTGAGCGCCGATCCTTTCAGGGAGCCGTGTTTCTCGAGGGCTTCGAGGGCGTAGGCGGAACAGGTGGGCGCAAAGCGGCACGTCCCGGGAAGGGCCGGGGATATCCACTTCCTGTAGATACCGATAATTGTCAGAAGAACCTTTTTCATGCCGGGGTTGTACCCTCCGCCAGGCCCGCTCCGTCCGCCAGTTTCAAATACTCTCTCTCCAATTCAGCGTAGGAAGCTCCCGGCGCCTGCCGCGTGGCGATGACCACCATATCTTTCCCGGAGACGAACCGACTGCGGTTCTGACGCTGGATCTCCCGGAGACGCCTCTTGATCCGGTTCCTGGTGACTGCATTGCCTGTTTTCCGGGATACGGTGATACCGAAACGGGTGATGGGAAGGCCGTTGTCGATGAACAGGATGATGAGGTTTCGTCCCCGCGTTCGCTTTCCGGTGTTCTGGACTTTGAGGTAGTCGGCCCGGGATCGGATCGTGGTCTCACGGGGAAAACGTAGATCGGGTTTTCCCCGTGTCAGACCGCTAGCCGCTTCCTTCATCTGGCGCGCCTTCTTTTCAGTATAAGGCGCCCGCCCCGAGTCCTCATGCGAAGCCTGAATCCGTGGGTCCTCTTCCTGGAAACGTTGCTGGGTTGAAATGTCCTTTTCAAAGCCCTTCCTCCTGCTTTCAGCCCCCCTCACCCTGTCCCGGGGGCGGATCTTGTCTTTCATGATTATTCCTGACCCCTACCGGTCATCCGGTTGAAAACCGTTCGCGCACCCGGCGTGGAACGTGCCTATATAACAAAGAAAAGCCCATTGTTCAATATATTTACAATGGGCTTTAGTACACAGTTAACGGTTGACGGTTCACAGTTCTCATGAAAACCGGCACTGCAGCCTGATAATCCACGATCCTCCCTTGCGATTCCGGATGGAATGTACGTCAGCTGTTAAACTGCCAAGGTTGGTCATATGTCATTGTCAACCGATTACTGTTAACAGGCAGAACTAGACGCTTTGAGTCTTATTTTATTACCGTAAACTGTAAACCGTGAACTGTAAACTTCGCTCTTCCGCGCTTTTCCCTTGCCACCCCCACGAACGTTCTGTTATACAAATCACTCGTTCTTCCGGGGGGAAACGGAGCTCAGGTTCCCGGTCCCGTTCGAGGACTTCCTGCAAGGATCATCGGACAAGGGTTAAGGGGGCCTCTCCACTACAAGGGAAACCGGTTAAGCTTCTGTTAAGACGTTACTTTTTCCCGCTGTTTCCACAAATCTACAGGACAGAGAACCTGGTCGAAAATTACTATAAACTAGCCGTGTAACCGTTTGAATACACAAGGTTTTCCAACCTTTCCACACCTGTGGAAATGCCTGTGTGTAAACCGGGTGTGCCGGCGGACGGTACTGGCAACTCCAAGGTCTCGTAATCTAAGGCAAAATGAAGGCCCAACAACTCTGGAAAAGAATCCTGGCCACCCTCAAGGATGAGGTCAACCCCCAGATCTTCAACACCTGGTTCGGCACCCTGAATCCGGCAGCCCTGGACGAAAGCCACCTGACCCTGGAAGCGCCACACGCGTTTATCAGGGACTGGATCGAAGAGAACTACCTGTCCACCCTCAACAGCGCAGCCCGCGACATCACGGGCATGGACCTTTCCATCAGGATAGATGTCAATGAGCCGGGAGTGCCTGCCGCCGCACCGCAGCCTCCGCCTGTTGTCCCGGCGAAAACAACACCGGCAGGCGCCTCTCCCCCGCACGCCCAGGCCGGCACTCATTCAGCCCTGAACCCGAAATACACTTTCGACACCTTTGTCGTGGGCAGTAGCAACCAGTTCGCCCACGCTGCGGCTCTCGCTGTCGCCGAGCAGCCGGCTCGCTCCTACAACCCTCTCTTCGTCTATGGCGGTGTCGGCCTTGGCAAAACACACCTCATGCACGCGATCGGCAACTACGCCCAGTCCCGGAACCCCGATATCCGCCTGTGTTACCTCTCCTCGGAGCGGTTCATGAACGAACTGATCAACAGCCTCCGTTTCGACCGCATGCCCCAGTTCAGGGAGACCTACCGGAACATGGATATCCTCCTCGTGGACGACATCCAGTTTATCGCGGGCAAGGAGAGGACACAGGAAGAGTTTTTCCACACGTTCAACACCCTTTTCGATTCCCACAAACAGATCGTCGTATCTTCTGACAAGTTCCCCAGGGAGATACCGGACCTCGAAGAGAGGTTGAGATCCCGTTTCGAATGGGGACTTATCGCTGACATCCAGGCTCCCGACCTGGAAACGAAGATCGCCATCCTTGAAAAGAAGGCTGAACTGGCCGGGTGGAACCTTCCCCAGAGCGCCGCACTGTTCCTGGCGGAAAACACCGGGTCCAACATAAGGGAACTCGAGGGCTACCTTCAGAGGGTGACGGCCTTTGCCGCTTTTGCCAGGACCAAGGTAATCTCTACAGAACTTGTCCAGGACGCCCTGAAAAACTTTCTTGAACAGAAGAAGAAGGTTATTACGGTAGACGACATCCAGAAAAAGGTTTCTTCCTTTTTCAACATCAAGATGTCGGACATCAAATCCAAAAAGAAAAACAAGGTCTTTATTCAGCCGCGGCACACGGCCATGTACCTGATCCGGCAACTCACTGACCTTTCCCTTCCCGAGATAGGCCGCCATTTCGGCGGCCGGGATCACTCCACGGTCCTCCACGCCGTCCAGAAACTGGAGAATAT
>JAUVQV010000243.1 GCA_030597995.1 Candidatus Rokuibacteriota bacterium | reverse complement strand
TTCAACCCCAAGGGCGCCAAATCTCCCCCGGCCCCTCGTTGCTAAAGAGGGGAGCCAAGAATATTGCTCTTTGTGAAAGAGGGGTACCAAAGACCTCCCCCTTTGAGAAAGGGGGATTGATGGGGATTTGAGAACAGGGAATAATTTGGAAAGACATCAAAGAGGATCGAGCCCCTGATGTTACCGCCCGGAATAAAAACTTGGAGGTGATTAATCCACGTTAAAAGTTGATCCTGAGAAGCTGCAGCGTCCAGTTCAGGAGGCCTCCAACCAGGAAGGCGAACGGGAGAATAAATCCCACCATCGCCAGGGCCTTTTTTCTCCCCTGTTCCTTGATCATGACCAGAAAATTGGCGATGCAGGGAACGAAGAGAGTGATAACCACCAGGGCCACCACAATCTGGTTGACGGTCAGGGCGGGGGGTTGGGCCCGGGCCATGGCGTAAAGCCCCGCCGCGCCGTAGTCCCGGCGGAGGAATCCCAGGATGAAGACCGAGGTGGTTTCGGCCGGCAGGGAGAGCCATCCGGTGATCAAGGGAGAGGCCATCTTTTCCAGGGTGCGGAGCAGGCCGCTCTCCGAGGCCAGAAAGAGGATGAGAGTGCCGAAGAGAAAGAGAGGGATAGCCTCCCGCAGAAACCAGATCACCCGGAGGTAGGTCTTCACCGCGATATTCGAGAGCTTCGGGATGCGCAGGGGCGGGATCTCGTAGATGAAGTCGGACGGGCTGCCCGGGAGGAGACGTGAGGCCAGGTACCCCACCAGGATCAATTGCGAGAAGACGACCAGCCCCACGGTGGCGAAGCCCGCCATGGAGACATACGTCATGAGTCCCAGAATGACGCCGAGCTGGGCGGAGCAGGGGATTCCGAGGGCCAGAAGCAGGGTAACTATCACGCGCTCCTTACGGGTTTCCAGGATGCGGGCGGTCATGGTGGCCATGGTGTCGCACCCCAGGCCGAGGACCATCGGGAGTATGGCCTTCCCGTTGAGGCCGATAACCCGGAAGAGACGATTGGACATGATCGAGAGGCGGGGGAGGTAACCCGAATCTTCCAGGAACCCGAACGCGAGGAAGAATGTCCCGACTATCGGCAGGACGATGGCCACACTGTAGGTCAGGCCCATGGTGATCAGGCCGAACTCACCGGTCATCATCCTCTGGAAAAAACCCCACGGAACGAAGCCGACGAGGTGTATCGCCGCGGGGTTGATAAGTTCCCCGAAGACGCGGCCCTCGAGGTAATCGACGAAAATTCCGGCGCCCACCTGGCCGACCAGGTAGTAAAGCGCGATCATGACCAAGAGGAAGATCGGGAGGCCGGTGGCGGGCAACCGGGTCCAGCGGCCGAGGGCCTCGCTGAGGGGGGAGCGGCGGCGGCTGGTTTTGTGCAGCACGCGGGCCGCCAGTTTTTGGATTTCGGCCCGTCGCGTTTTGAGGATGATTAACCCGGTAGGCTGGACAAAGTGGTTCTCCAGCTCCTGCGCAATGTGCCGGACCTCGGAGAGGGCGGTGGCCCCATACGTGCGCCCGACCCATGTTTCCAAATCCGGTTCGCCGGAGAGCAGCATCAGACTGAGCGCCCGGGCAGCCTCCCGGTGCCTGAGGAGAAGTGCAGCGACACGCTCCAGGCGTCCTTCGATGTACTTGCCGAAGGTGACCGGCGGCAGACCGGTGCAGGCGTTGAGGATGGATTTCTTCAAGGCCGCCAGGCCTTCGCCCTCGGGGGCGACCGTCCGAATGACGTCGATCCCCAGGAGGCGGGAAAGCTTTTCGTGATCGATCTGGATGCCGACCTGGTCGGCCTCGTCACTCATGTTCAGGCAGAGGATAAGGGGACGGCCGAACTCCAGCAGTTGAGAGGTGAGCGTCAGGGCGCGGGAGAGATTCTTGGCATCGGCGACCTGGATAATGGTGTCGGGCCACCGCTTCAAGAGGATGTCGCGCGTTGCCCTCTCGTCTTCAGAGTGAGGGTGGAGGGAATTTATCCCGGGAGTGTCGATAACAGTGTATTTCCTGGCACCCAGGTTCAGCGTGCCGGTGGAGATCATCACCGTGGTTCCCGGGAAATTGGACACCTGGGCGTATTTCCCCGTGAGTCGGCCGAAGATGACACTCTTGCCGACGTTCGGTTGACCGACCAGGACGATTGCCGGTCCGGTGGCAGCCTCTTTTGCTTCCGGGGCGTGATGCGCGCTCACACTGCGATCCCTCGTGTTCGCAAACGGACGGTAATGTAACAAATCGCTCCATGAAATGAAAGATCTGGCTGGCAAGGGGAGGATAGACAAAACCGGCAAAAGAGATTAAACAGGGTCTTTGAGATGAATCATGAAGTTGTTCACTGAACAGACAACGCAGACCGGGCGAGCGAATAGAGCAAGAAGGGGAGGAGAGCGGTGATGCGGAAAAAGGTTTTTGTTTCAGGGGGGACGGGTTTCGTGGGGGTAAACCTGGCCAACAGGTTGCTGGAGAAAGGGTGTCGGGTCACCGTCTTGGGTCAGTCGGACAGCCGCCCCCGAGGGCTGGCGGCGGG
>JAUVQV010000237.1 GCA_030597995.1 Candidatus Rokuibacteriota bacterium | reverse complement strand
CAGGGGAGCCGTCGGATCTGCCTCGCCAACCGCACCCGCTCCCGGGCCACCGCCCTCGGTCGCCACCTGAGGAACATTTTCCCCAAGGTGGAAATAGTAACCAGCAATGTGTCGGGAGTCGTCTTTGAGGAGATGGTTGCCCAGAGTCAGGTGTTGATCAACACCACCTCGGTCGGCTCCAGGAGGGGAGGGGGAACCTTGATCCCCGGCCGGTTGCTCTCCTCCTCCCACCTGGTGGTGGACATAATCTACAAACCCTTGCAGACACCGCTCCTCAAGACAGCCGAGGCCTCCGGCGCCCGGTTCTTGAACGGCCTGGGAATGCTGCTTTATCAAGGGGCCCTGTCCTTCCGAATCTGGACCAGGAAAGCGGCCCCGGTCGAGGTCATGAAGCGGGCCCTGCTGTCGTCACCCGGTATCCGTGGCTGACCGCCACCTGACAAAGCCCTAGAGAATTTTTCTATCAGATTCCGTATTCGCCATTTATATCAATTACACATAACGACATATTTATATGAGCCTACAGGGCGTCAGTGTTCGTGTAGAATGCGGACCGGGAGATGTGACTTTCGTCACCTCACTCTGATTCCCGCGGGTTTACCATATGTGAGTAAGTGTTGAAAATGACAAAAATCCGTCAAGGTTTCGTGAATTGCCGGGTGCGGGCGATGGCGTGGCGGTTCGTGCGGTCCGGTCTTTGGCGGCGCTCCCGCGGATATCGTAACATGAAGAGATGCTTGACATTTTACGGTATGTACCTGACAATTCGGATGGCGGGCTGAGATGGTGTCATTAGTGAGGAGGAGAAGGTCGTGGCAGTAAAGATAGGCGACATGCTCCGGGAGGGGGGACTCATCTCCGAGGAGCAGCTCATGAAGGCCCTGGAGCAGCAGAAGATCTCCGGGGGGCGAATCGGGTATCACCTGGTCCAGATGGGTTTCGTCACGGAGGAAGAGGTTACCACCTGTCTCGCCCGGCAGTTCGGCGTTTCTTCTGTGAATTTGAGCGCCGCCGAGATCGACCCCGGAATTCTCAAGCTCATTCCGATGGATGTCGCCAAGAAATACCTGGTGATTCCCATTGGCCGGGAAGGGGCCACCATGACGGTGGCCATGGCCGATCCCTCCAATGTCTTTGCCATTGACGACATCAAGTTCATGACCGGGTTTAACGTCGAACCGGCAGTGGCGGCCGAGGCCGCCATCATCGAGGCCATCAAGAAATACTACGGCGGATCCAGCGCCCTCGATGTGGTCGAGTCCAGAGAGATGATCGACGGCAAAGACTACTCCCTTTCCGATGACGAACTTCAGTCTGATCTCACCGATCGTTTTGAAGAGGACGCGGCCGTGGTGGACGTCGAGGACTTCGACTCTCTGGTGCACGGTGCCGTAGACAACGTCGAGGTGATCGAGGAAGAGCTCGATGAGAAGGGGGTCCAGGAAGTCGACGCACCGATTGTGAAGCTGGTCAACGGGGTCTTGATCAAGGCTATCAAAATGGGGGTCAGCGACATCCACATCGAGCCTTACGAGAAGACCTTCCGGGTCCGCTACCGCCTCGACGGGGTGCTCCGCAAGGCCATGGGACTTCCCATCAAGATCCGGAACGCCATCATCTCGCGCATCAAGATCATGGCCAAGCTGGATATCGCGGAACGGCGGCTTCCCCAGGACGGCCGCATCAAGCTCAAGCTCGGCGCGAAGCGGGACATGGACTTTCGGGTCTCCGTCATTCCTACGCTCTTTGGGGAAAAAGTGGTTCTTCGCCTCCTGGACAAGTCCAACCTGCAGCTCGACATGACCAAGCTCGGTTTCGAGGAGAGGGCCCTGGCGGACTTCCAAAGTTCTTTGAAGAAACCCTTCGGCATGATCCTGGTCACCGGCCCCACCGGCAGCGGCAAGACTACCACCCTCTACTCCGCTCTCCACCAACTCAACCAGATCTCCGAGAACATCATGACCGCTGAAGACCCGGTGGAGTTCAATCTGACCGGCATCAACCAGGTCCAGATGCACGAGGAGATTGGCCTCAACTTCGCCGCTGCCCTGCGCTCTTTCCTCCGACAGGATCCTGACATCGTCATGGTCGGGGAGGTCAGGGATTATGAAACCGCCGAGATCGCGGTGAAGGCGGCTCTGACCGGTCACCTCGTCCTCTCCACTCTCCATACGAACGACGCCCCCTCGACCATCAACCGCCTCTTGAACATGGGCGTGGAGCCTTTTCTGGTTTCTTCCTCGGTGATCCTTATTCTGGCCCAGCGTCTGCTGCGAAAGATCTGTCTCAACTGCAAGGAAGTTTTGGAAATGAATCCCCAGTCGCTGGTGGAAGTCGGTTTCACGGCCGAAGAGGCGGAGTCCCTGAAACTGTATCATGGCCAGGGATGCATGGGTTGCGCCAACACCGGCTTCAAGGGCCGCCTGGCGCTCTACGAGGTGATGCCGATTTCGGAGCGTATCCGGGATCTTGTCCTCCAGGGGGCAAGTTCCGCGGAGATCAAGAGTGTGGCCCTGGGGGAGGGGATGTTGACCCTGCGGCAGAGCGGCCTGGAAAAGGTGCGCCACGGGATGACTTCGCTGGAGGAAGTCATCCGGGTGACGTTTGCTGACTGACCACGGTTTTGCTAGACTGAGACTGGAGCGAGACTTAATGTT
>JAUVQV010000128.1 GCA_030597995.1 Candidatus Rokuibacteriota bacterium | reverse complement strand
CCAGCTCCGCAAACCGGCTCAAAATCGCTCTCTGCTCGGCCGATCCTGCGAACCACTCCCTGAGCATAGGGTGTGTGACTTCAACGTGAAACTGCAGCCCGTAGGCCAGCCGGTACCGGAAGGCCTGATGCGGGCAGTCGCGAGAGGTTGCCAGGTGCGTTCCACCGGGAGGGATATCAAAAGTGTCCCCATGCCATTGAAACACCGGTATCCCCGACGGCAGGCCCGTGAATAGCCGGTCGGCGCGGCCTTCTTCGGTGAGTGACACCACGCCCCAGCCTACTTCCTTGATCGGGGCCGGTGTCACCGCGGCCCCACTTGCCCGGGCGATCAACTGGGCCCCAAGGCATATCCCGAGCACGGGGATATCGGCTTCAATCGCCCGGCGAAGCAGAGAGGTTTCCTCCTTGAGAAAGGGGTACCGCCCGTCCTCATAGACGTTCATCGGACCGCCCATCGACACCACCGCGTCCAACCCGGCGGTGTCGTCCGGAAACTTTTCCCCCTTGTAAAGCCCGACCGTCTGTGTCCTCCACCCGGCCGAGGAGAGGAAGTCCCCCAATGTTCCCGGGCCTTCTGATTCCACGTGCTGGATGACGAGGACGTTCATTTATTATCCCGCCTCTCTCGCGCCTTTCAAAACACACAATTAAAATCTGAAATCCTAACATCTAACTCCTAAACAAACTCAAAATCCAAAATCCCAAGTTCCAAAACCTTCTTCGCATGACTTTCCCTATATGCTCGCTCTCTCTTTTGTTCTAACCCGGGCTATTCACGAGGATCTTTTCCGCCCTGGCTGCGTTGCACCCTCATTCGCTTGTGCGGCGTACAGTAGTACGCCTCCGCACTCACTCCGGCGACGCCTTGCCAGGACGCAAAATCTCTCTCGTGACTAACCCGGTTACGCCCGGTAAAATACAGTCTGTTTTTCATACCATCAAAATTCTTTTTTTGTTCCTTGATGGTTACAATTTCTTCGAGTTGCATCATGAATAATCCGGGCTAAGTTTCTCAGTGTTTTGAATTTTGAATTTCGATCCTTCGACATTGTTTAGGATTTTGAGATTGGGATTTAGGGTTTGCGGTTTTTACCGGTCTGGTAGCGGTTGGTGATCGGAAGCCGGCGATCCCGACCGAAGGCCCGGGGGGTAATCTTGACTCCCGGCGGCGCCTGACGGCGCTTGTACTCACTCCGGTCCACCATCCTCACCACTTCCTGAACCAGCTCTGGGTCGTAGCCCGCGGCGGCGATCTCGTCAGGAGTCCGATCCTCTTCCACATAAGCCTTGAGGATGGGATCGAGGGTTTCGTAGGGCGGCAGGGAATCCTCGTCTTTCTGGTCCGGTCTCAGCTCGGCGGACGGGGCCCTCTCTAGGACCCCCCGGGGGATGATCTCCCGCCTCCTGTGCTCATTCACATAGTGAGACAACTCGTACACCAGCGTCTTAGGTACGTCCTTGATGATCGCAAAACCCCCGGCCATGTCCCCGTAAAGGGTACAGTAGCCGACGGCGGTCTCGCTCTTGTTGCCGGTGGTGAGCACCAGCCACCCGAAGCGGTTGGAGAGGGCCATCAGAATATTGCCCCGGATGCGGGCCTGAAGGTTCTCGTGCTCGATCCCGGGTTCGTTGGGACCAAATGGTTCCCTGAGCGTTGTCAGGTAGGCCGAGAAAATTTCCTCCACCGGAGCCGTGAGGAGGGAAATGTCGAGGTTTTCCGCCACTCGCGCCGCGTCGCCGCGCGTCTCTTGCGAGGTGTATCGTGAGGGCATGGTCACCCCGATGACGTTCTTATTTCCCAGGGCCTCGACCGCGATGGCCGCGGTTAGCGAAGAGTCGATCCCCCCGCTCAACCCGATCACCACTTTCTCGAAGCCGTTCTTGCGGACATAATCCCCGGTGCCCAACACGAGGGCGCGGTAAATCTCCTCCGGCCCTTCGCTCTCTGGTGCGCGCCTCCCCGGGAGGGTTCTTTCATCAGCCGCACCCACCGGCAGATCCACCACCAGGAGGTCCTCCTCGAAACGGGTCGCGCTTGCCAGCACCTCTCCCCCGGGGTCCACAACCAGACTGCCGCCGTCGAAGACCAGCTCATCCTGGCCCCCGACCAGGTTGGCATAGCAGACGAATACCCCCGCCCTCCGTGCGAAACCGGCCAGCACCTCACGCCGCTCCTCCAGCTTGCCGGCGTGGAATGGTGAGGCGGACAGATTCAGCACCACCCGGGCGCCGCCGGCCCTGGCGTCACGCTCCACCGCACCTTTCTCAACCCACACATCTTCGCAGATGGTTACCATGAGCGGCACCTTTTTCGCCTCGAAGACCACGCATCCCGACCCCGGGGAAAAGTACCGCTTCTCGTCGAAGACTCCGTAATTCGGCAGTTCAATTTTCCGGTACACCGCTGCGATATCGGCATCCCGGATGACTCCCGCGGCATTGTACACCCGGCCGCCGTCCTCCTCGGCGAACCCCACCAGGGCAATAATTCCTTCGCAGCTCCGGGCGACGTTCTCCACGGCGCGCCGGCAGTCCCTGAGAAATCCCGGCCGCAAAAGGAGGTCTTCGGGGGGGTAGCCGCAGACCGCCAGCTCCGGAAATACCACGATGTCGGCGGCCTCACCTTTCGCCCTCCGAATGGCCTCAAGAATCTTCGAGACGTTGCCTTCGAAATCCCCGACGGTCGAGTTTATCTGTGATAGCGCCACCCTCAGGGCACACATCGCATCGCTCCTTCACTAGCAGTGAGATATCGACCCCCTGGCTTCCCACGGCCCTAAAAGGGCGGGGGGCCTCCGTGTACCCTTCTTAGCACTTCGTCACAAAACCGGCAAGTATTTCTCCAGTTCGAACTGGCTGACATGCGTCCGATAGGCGTCCCACTCGATCTTCTTGTTGGCGATAAACTTTTCAAAAATGTGGTCACCGAGCGTTTCCCTCACCAGGTCGCTCTTCTCGGTCACGGCGACGGCCTCCCCCAGGCTCCCCGGCAGGGAGGAGATTCCCCTCTTTTCCCGGGCCTCGGGCGACATCTCGAAGATATCTTCCTCGATCGAACCGGGGAGGTCGTACCCTTTTTCTATCCCCTTCAAGCCCGCGGCCAGCATCACTGCGAAGGCCAGATACGGGTTGCAGGCCGGGTCGGGGCAGCGAAACTCGACCCGGGTAGCCTTTTCCTTCCCCGGCTTGTACATCGGCACCCGCACCAGGGTCGAGCGGTTCCGCCGCGCCCAGGAAACGTAGACCGGGGCCTCATAACCCGGAACGAGACGCTTGTAAGAGTTCACCCACTGGGCCACTACGGAAGAGATCTCACGCGCATGGTGCAAGAGACCGGCAATGTAGGCTCGGCCGACTTTAGAGAGGTGATATTCGTCCGCGGGGTCGTGGAAGGCATTCTGATCGGCTTTGAAGAGGGATTGATGGGCGTGCATCCCGCTCCCGTTTTGACCCATGAGCGGCTTGGGCATGAAGGTAGCGTAGACTCCGTGCTTCATCGCCACTTCCTTGACCACCAGCCGGTAGGTCATGGCGGCATCAGCCATCGAGAGAGCGTCCTTGAAGCGCAGATCGATTTCGTGCTGGCTGGGGGCCACTTCGTGGTGGCTGTATTCGACCTCGATGCCCATTTCTTCGAGCGTCAGGATAGTGTCGCGGCGCAGATCACTGGCCGCATCAAGGGGGGTCAGGTCGAAATACCCCCCGGCATCCAGCGGCACCGGTTGTCCCAGGTGGCTCTTGAAATAGAAGTACTCCAGTTCCGGCCCGACATAGAATGTGTAACCGAAGTCGGCGGCCTTCTTCAGCATTCGCTTGAGCACGAAGCGGGGATCACCGACATAGGGGCTTCCGTCGGGCTGCAGGATGTCGCAGAACATTCTCGCCACCCCGGCGCCTTCACTCGGCCGCCACGGAAGCACCATGAAGGTACTCGGGTCCGGTTTGGCGATCATGTCGCTCTCCTCGATCCGGGCATACCCCGCGATGGAGGAACCGTCAAAACCCATCCCCTCATCGAGCGCCGTCTCCAGCTCCCCAACGGTAATGGAGAAGCTCTTCAACATGCCGAGCACGTCCGTGAACCAGAGGCGGATAAACTTGATGTCCTTCTCTTTGACGGTCCTCAACACCTGTTCTCTGTTAATGTCTGCCATGTTCTCATCCTCCTTGTAACAATAAACCGCCGAATTGCGTTCCTGACCCACAGGAAACCCACCGCTCAGTCTCGATCAGCCCGGTCAACACCCTTTCCCTGCTGTTTAGTATACAGCAAGCTCCGTGCCAGTGCCCTCTGAGGGCGAAATACCTTGAATTCACAGGGATCACCGCTCCCACCCCAACCGATGGTGGCCCGACAAGTTACCAATTGGTAGGAATATAACCTCAATACATACCTAGAGGTAGGATCTGAATCGCGCGCTCCGTATGTTTTCGATGCTAGCCGATCGCCACGCCGCCGGTCTCGAGGGTGCGGATGCGTACACACTCCCGCAGGCCGAGAACGAAAATCTTTCCGTCTCCGACCTGGCCGGTCTGCGCCCCGGCGGTGATGGCGTCGAT
>JAUVQV010000170.1 GCA_030597995.1 Candidatus Rokuibacteriota bacterium | reverse complement strand
TCTTTCCAGGTCTTGATTTCGTTCTCGCCGGCGGCGGGCTGGACTTCCGCGGCCACCCCCTCCGGGGTGAGCGACCCACGGGAGTTGAGCACTATCTCGTGGTACTTTCCGGGCAGGACGAAGAGCTCCTCGAAGTCCCCCCGGTGGATAAGGGCCAGGCTGCGGTCGATGCTTTCCCCGACACTCTTCAGGATCCCGGAGACGTAAAAAAGCTCGTTGCCCATCGAACCATCCGCCGCCTGTACCACGACCACCAGCTCGTCGCCGACTTCGGCCTTCAGGGTTCGTGCCAGCTTGCGGCCGAGCACTACCTTCTTGCCCGGCTCTTCGGAAATAAAGGCCCCCGTCATGAGATTTTCCGCCAGGTCTCCCACGGCCAGCTCGTCACCCGGGGAGACGCCCCAGAACTGGGCCCCGGCCGATTTGACTCCGCTGGAGAGAAGGCCGTACCCGTAAGCCCGCGCGGCGACCGGGATGCCGGCGGAGCGCGCGGCCGCCACTATCCTCTCCGGCTCCCCGACGACGTCGTAGATGGATCGCTCTGTCCGGTAGTCGGGGTGGTGCACCTGGACCTGGCCCAGGGAGATATCGGTGATGTTGTGAGCCATGTCGGCCACCATGCCGGTCATGAGGGCGTTCGTCACGATCAGGAGGGCGGTGCTCACGGCGGCAGCGGTGAAGGTGATGGCCGTCCGCCGGGTGTTGCGCCACAGGTTGCGCCAGGCGACGCGGAAGGTGCTCACATCATCCCCGGCTTCTTCAAATTCCGCAGCGTGAAGAGGTCATCCCCCAGCTCGAGGTCGAACTCGATCTCGTGGTAGGTGACCTCGGTGTACTCCCCCGGCTTGTCGACCGGCGTCATCCTCATCCTCGCGGGAAGCGTCCGGCCCCCGAGCTCTCTCACGTCGGCGTAGGTCATGGTCCGGGCCGGAGCCATCTCCTCGTCGTAGTAATTCAGACCCAGGGGCATCCAGTCGGCCTCCCTGACGGTGACCGACACCTTGCCCCAGACCACTGCCGCCTCGGGCTTGGGCGTCAGGGTCAGATCGATGACCCCCACCCCCTCGCGCTCCCCCCGAAAGGTTATTTCATAGGTGTAGTCGTCGGCCATCCGGCTCTCCTTGATCAGGTCGTCGTTGGTGAAGTGGCTCCCCATCCAGGAGCCGCCCATCATGGAGGAAGGGACCTTGATGACTCTCTTCACCTTGGGCAAATAGTTCCAGATGTTGTTGCCGGCCTTCAGGGTGGCCGTCCCCTTCTCTTTCCTGGGGGACAGGATGCGGATCAGGGAGTAGTCCTTCCCCCTGCTCCAGGCCTCCATCTTTATTTCCCGGGTGTAGTGCTCGGTGACCACCCGCATCGAAAAAGTCCCGGAGCTCGATTTCCCGCGGAAGAGATCGTCCACGTGGTCGAGGATTTCCCCGGCCGAGAGCGGCTTCTCCGCCGCGGCCGGGGAGGGCGCCGGGAGGGAGGCGGCAAGCCACAGGAACAGTGCGAGAAGTACTCTTCGTCTCATGCCGTCTTCACCCTCGTAGCTGTCCTCAGTCCTCCTTCCGTCACGTTCCGCCGGGGGACCAGATCCTTGAGACGCCGCCCCCTTGATGCGCGGCCCGGACCGGATTTTTTATCATACCATTACTTCATTGACGGCTTACACGGTACATGGACACCTCACTGCTCTTATTGTACTGTTTACACGCTAAATGACACAATAATAGTCTGATCTTACTTCTTCTCCACATACCTCCCGTACAGATTCTGCTTACACTCCGGGCACAACCCATGGGTGAAGTCAGCGTCCGTCCGGTCCGTGATATATTGTTCGATAGGTTCCCAGGAGGACTGCTCTCTCGGTGGGGCGCCCTCAGTTCGGATCTTCTTGCAGTTGGCACAGATCGGCAGCAATCCTTCCAGCTTCCTCACATGAATGAGGGCCTCCTGCAGCTGGCGGACACGGTGGATCAGCCTTTTTCCCAAAAAGGCGATGGTGGCCAGGCCCAGGGTCAGGAACAATCCATGGATCATCACAATTCGCCTGTTGTCCGCGATCACCCCTTCCCGGAAAGGGGCGTAAGAAAAGGAGACACTGATGCCTCCCCTGACATCTCCGAGCTTATAGCCCTGCTTGGCGTGGCACTTCAGGCAGGATTCTTCCGTCTTGAGTGCGGAAATGTACCGGAAAGTTTTCTTGTTTTCAGGACCTTCCAGGGAAAACACCTCGGAAGCGCCTTCCTCGAATGCCTCCAGCGCCGTTCGTTCCCACGCATCGGGCGTGTTGCCCGGAGTTAGCGGTTTCAAGCTGGTGATATGAAATTGTACTATTGCATCCTTCTCCAGCAGCTCGGAGATCATGCGCGTCATATAAGCCGGATTGATCTTCGTCAGTTTCAGTCCCTCGGTGGTGGTGACTTCTCTCAGGGGATCCTGCAGATAAGGGTTGGGCTGCGTTTCCTCCGTCACCGGAACGAACACCCCTCCGTGCATGGCGTTCCATCTTCTGGTGACCACAATCTCCTGGAAAAACGACCGCGCGGTGAACACCGCCAACTGCTTATGGAGCTGCACGGTCCGTCCGAAATTGATGTAGAGGGATACTGCGGTCACGAAGAGAAAGCCCGTTCCGATGAGAATAATATAAGTGCCGGCTTTTGAGACGGTGTTGTGCTGCATCTCGCCTTTCCTTCGCAACTTGTTATGATACCGTAAAATGCCCTCCAAATACTAATTGGGCTGGCCTTTACGAGTCAAGTAATGAACCGCCTCGCCTCTCACAGTCCCCAGCTTATCAAGAAAGTGCTCGCCGAGTTGAAGAAGGCCGGCAAGGTCCGCCTGATCGGCAGGGGCCGAGGCGCCCGCTGGGAGATTATCTTGTGACAACAGTGCACACGGAATGACTACACTGACCTGACACCTTGACAAGGCTCCTCCTTACACGTATAATTACTTTACTTGGATACGTATAGGAGGTGACATATGGCAACTACCAAGCTTACTCTGAGCGCTGACAGGGCATTGATCAAAAAAGCCAAAAGGGTTGCCCGCTCGCGCAAAACAAGCGTTTCCGCGATGTTCGCGCGGTATCTGGATGCCCTCACGAAAGTAGAGCATGAGGAAGCAAAGAGACTCGGCCCGGTTACCCTCAAAGCATCCGGTATCGTAAAATTCTCCGGGAAGAGAAGTTCCAGACAGGTTCTCGAAGAGTCTCTGGCGGAAAAATACGGGCTGGGCCCATGAGGGTCTTCGTTGATACGAACATACTGCTCGACGTGCTCTCGCGTCGCCGGCCATTCTATGATGCTTCAGCGAAAATCTGGTCTCTTGCGGAAGCCGGCGGCATCCAGGCGTTCATATCTGCGATAAGCTTCAATAATATCTATTACATCGTTCGAAGGCTGAAAAATAGAAAGACCGCGGAAAAATCCCTCCGAATCCTCCGCGACGTGTTTCAATCAGTTGCACCTGACAACCAGATCTTGAACCAGGCAATTGACGCCGAGATGGACGATTTTGAAGATGCGGTTCAGTTTCACTCGGCGGTCCGTGCAAAAGCATCGTGCCTGATTACCAGAAACCCGGACCATTTTCCCTCATCGACGCTTTCGGTTCTTGCACCGGAAGAGTTCCTCGTGGCTTTTTTTCAAAAAACAACTCCCCTATCCCCGCCAAAGACACGACGCCGTTCGAGTGAATAATTA
>JAUVQV010000035.1 GCA_030597995.1 Candidatus Rokuibacteriota bacterium | reverse complement strand
TCATGGAGGTAGACCGGCGGCCTGAAGGAAAAGAGGACCAGCGGACCCTGATCCGTGAGGAGAAATACGGTCTCCAAAAGGGGGTCACTCCGGGCGCGGAGCGTCTCCGGGAAAGCCTCAAACGCTACGCCCGCATCATCGTTTCTGATATCGTCCTCTATAATGAGAAGTTGGTGGAAAAGGGGGTCCGGGAAGGTTCTCTCTTCGCGGGGTTGAAGAAGGAGCTTGAAGAGGGGCGCCAGCTCTACCTCAAGCGACTGCCTCCGACCGCTGCGGTCGAGGAGCGGGATTACTACCGTCAAGCCGTGGAGGACTTTATTGAGAAAAGGAAGAGTTCTCACTCAGAAAAAGAGATCTCTACCGAAAGGAGAAAATAAATTGTCGAGCTTGAATACGCTCCGGGAGTGGATAAAGGATCCTGATGAAGAGACGCGGCACCGGGCTGTCCAGGGTTTGGGGCAGCACGGCGAGGAGGCCTTGCCCCTCCTCCGCGAGACTCTCGGCGACCGGAGCTGGAGGGTACGCAAGGCCTCCCTGGAAGAGGTCGTGGGGATCCCCGGCCAACGCAGAGTTGGAGTCCTGCTCGATGGCCTCCGTGACGAGGAAAACGTCGGGCGGCGCAACACCTGCATCGAGGCCCTCATCCGGCTCGGAGGGGAGGTGGTGCCCCACCTCTCCACGCTGTTGAAGGATTCCGATTCCGACCTCAGGAAGTTCGGAGTGGACATCCTCGGCAACATCGAAGATGAGAGTGTCTTGAAGCTGCTTCTATCTGCCCTGGAAGACGGCGATGAGAACGTATCCGCCGCCGCGGCTGAATACCTGGGAAAGAAAAAATTCCGGGAGGCCGCCGCCCCGCTCCTCCGCCGTCTCGAGGGTGGAGGGTACTGGTTGAAATACAGCTGCCTGAGGGCGCTCGGAGAGATCGGGGACGAGTCTGCGGGGCCGGCGGTGCTGGCGCACGCCAAAGAAAGAGATTTACAGATGGTGTGCCTGGAAGTCCTGGGGAAGATCGGGGTTCCGGAGGCGATACCGCTGCTTCTGGAAGGTCTATTTTCCGAGGATCGGGGGCTGAGGAGGGTCGCTCTCCTTGGAGCCGCCCGGCTCGGGCGCCGTCTGGAAGAGAGCGGGCGCGGGGCGGGCGCCCTCTGGGAAGGGATCCGGAAGAATTCAAACCCGGATCTCGTCGTTTTTCTCCAGGAAATGATCCAGCATGAGGACTCGGGTCTGCGGACGGCCGCCATGAAAATCCTGGGGGAAGCCGCCGGAAGAGAAGCGGTCGATCCGTTGCTGGAAATCCTGTCGAAGGCCGGGGAAGAGGAGCAGGAATTCATAGTCGGGATCCTCCAGACTCTCCCGGAGAAAGATCTGCCGGTCCTGTTTCCCAAGCTCCGCGTCGAGGACACCGCTGTCCGGCGGAGAGTGGCCCAGGTTTTGGGAAGTCGTTCCTGCAGGGGGGCAGTTCCCCATCTTCTGGCCCTACTCGAGGATCCTGACGGGCACGTACAGCGCGAGGCCGCCCGGGCGCTGGGAGATATCGGAGACCAGGTCGCGGTAGCGCCCCTGATCACGTTCCTGGGCCACTCTTTTCCCGATGTGAGGCTGGCCGGAGTAGATGCCTTGATCAAACTCGGCCAGCACGGGGAGGAATCGCAGCACCTGGTCTTGAAGCTCCTGGAATCGCATTTAGACTCCGACGACCAGGAAATGGTGGCCAACGCCCTCCGGGTAATTGCCCGGCTCGGGAGCCGGCAGGTTATGGAGCGGTTGAGTTTATCGATCAAGGATGAGAGGAGCCAGGTGCGCTGTGCGGCGGTCGAGGCCGTGGGGAGTATCGGCGGCGCTGAAGCCGTTCCGGTACTGCGCTTAGTCCTGACCGACGAGGACGCCATGGTTCGTCGTGAGGTAGTCACCCACTTGGGGAGGATTCGCTCTCCGGAGGTCGTTCCCCTTCTGGTTCCCATGATCCAGGACGAGGACCTCTGGGTTCGGGTCCGTGTGCTGCAGTCCTTCGCCGGGGTGGAGCATCGGGAAGCGAAGGAAATCCTCCTCGAGAGAGCCAGGCAAGGGCCAGTCGGCCCGGAGAGGCTCACCGCCATCCGGGCCCTGGGGCAGGGCAAGGTCCTGGAGGGCCTGGAGACCTTGATTTCCCTGGCGGCCGCCTCGGAGCGCGAGGTCCGTATGGCGGCGATTGAAGCGCTGGGTGAGCTCGGCCGGGAAGAGGCCGTGGACGTTCTGATATCCAGCCTCCAGGAGAAGGATTTGACCCTGCGGGCCGCAGCCGTCAAGGCACTCGGCCGCTTCGTCGGTCAAGATCGTGTCCACGGCGTCCTGGCCGAGATAGCCCAGACCGATCGCGATCCCTCGGTCCGCAAGGACGTGGCCAACCTTCTTGGAACCAGGCCGCACTAAAGGGTACACGTGTCTTCATCCGACCAAAGCAAGGTGACCTTGCAGCCGGAGGAATTCCGTCTCCTGCGGGACTTTATCAGCGGCTATTGCGGCCTTCACTTCGAGGAATCCACCAGCTACTTCTTGGAGCGACGCCTCCAGAACCGACTGATGGAAAACAGGCTTTCCTCTTTTCACGACTACTATTATCTCCTCCTTTACGGGCCGGAGCGGGAAAACGAGTTGAACCGGGTAATGGAGCTTCTGACTACCAACGAGACCTACTTTTTCCGGGAGATGAATCAGCTTCAGACCCTGATGGAAGAGATCTTGCCGGAGCTCATGCAACTCCGGGAGCGCCAGCGCCGGATCCGGATCTGGAGTGCGGGCTGTTCCACCGGGGAGGAGCCGTACACCCTGGCGATGATCCTTCTGGAACAACCCGGCCTCCAGGACTGGTCAAAGGAGATTTTCGCCAGCGACATCAGCCAGCGGGTTCTGCAAACGGCCCGCAAGGGTATTTACGCCAAGTCTTCCTTCCGGGCCACCGAGTCCTATTATCGGGAGCGCTACTTCGAGAAATTGGGTACCGAACTCAGCCGGATCGACAACCGGGTAAAAAAGCTGGTGAATTTCGGTCATCTCAACTTCCTGAATCCGGAGCAATGGACTATCCTGTCCACTTTTGATATCATAATGTGCCGCAACGTGATGATATACTTCCAGCCGGAATCTAAGAAAAATATAGTGGGAAACTTCCATCGGAAACTCGAAGCAGGTGGCTATCTCCTGCTCGGCCACGCCGAGTCCCTGATGAATATTTCCACAGACTTTGTATTACGGCATTTCCGCCACGACATGGTCTACCAAAAGCCGATGGCGACGGGTTTAAGGAGCACTTGAGGTGGAAGCGCCCGGAGAGAGGAAAATTCGGATTCTGGTGGTCGATGATTCCGCGTATCATCGCCGCACCCTGGTGAAGATCATCAGTTCCGACTCCCGGATGGAGGTGGTGGGAACCGCGACGGATGGGGAGGACGCCATCAAAAAATTTGTCAACCTGAAACCGGACCTGATTACCCTGGATTTGGAGATGCCGCGCATGGACGGTTTCACTTTCTTGCGCTGGCTGATGAAAAGCTTCCCGCGTCCGGTGTTGGTGATATCTTCCCGGGAGAGCGAAAAAAATGTCTTCAGGGCCTTGGAGCTGGGCGCCGTGGATTTTGTTGTCAAACCGGTCAAATACGCCTCGATCCAGCTGGCCAACATCGGGGCCGAGGTCCTGAGTAAAATCAAGCAGATAGAGTATCTACGGGTGGAAACTTTGCAAGCCAGGATGGAGGCCGTGTCGGTAAAGCCGCCGCCGCTTCCAGAGCCGTCGGTCGCTCCGGGCACATACCAATTAGTGGCCATCGGGGCTTCCACAGGAGGTCCGCCGGCCCTCCAGAGCATCCTCACTCGTCTGCCCCGTGGTCTCCCGGTCGGGGTGGTAATATCCCAGCACATGCCACAGGGTTTTACCAAGCTCTTCGCCGAACGGCTCGACCGCCTGTCCGGGTTCAAAGTCAGAGAGGCCAGGGGGGGAGAAGAAGTGACGTCCGGTATGGTACTCATCGCTCCGGGGGGTAAGCACCTTGTGCTGCATCGCAACGACAGAGACCAGGTGTCGGTCTTGCTGGAGTCTGCACGGGAGTGGGATCGTTACGTCCCTTCCATCGACCGGATGATGAGCTCGGCCGCGGAGATCTACCGTAAGCAGCTGATCGGCGTAATTCTCACCGGCATGGGCGATGATGGAGTTCTGGGGATGCAGGCGGTAAAGAAGCACCATGGACTGACCATTGCCGAGTCAGAGGAGACCTGTGTCGTCTACGGAATGCCCCGGGAGGTGTTTCGGATCGGGGCGGCGGATAAGGTCCTTCCTCTCTCGGGGATCGGTGAATTGATCGTCAGGGAATGTCAGAGCCGAGTGGCGTGAGCGAACAACTCGGTCTCCGTTTGCTATGAGGAGAGGAAAGGTTTATAATGTCAGGCGTAAATCGGGTGTGAACGCATGACGTTACCTCCGGACGAAAAGCAGAAGATTCTCCCCAAAGGGCAGGAATTTCTCCAGCTTTACCGTAAGGTGGAGGGCTTCACTCAGGAGCTCCTCAAGGAGAACGAGCGCCTGCGGTACCTGGTCGCGAGCCTGGAACAGGAGAAACTCTCGTGGAGCGCTTCGGCGCCGGCCGAGGTGTCGGGCGAACTCCAGGAGAGAATTCAGAAGTTAGAGACCGAGAAAGAAGCCCTTCTCAAGCGCTACCAGCAGGTCGAGGAGGAGAACGTCGATTTTGCCAATCGTTATCTGGAAATTGAGGAGGAGAACAACAACCTGGCGAACCTCTATGTTGCCAGCTTTCAACTGCACTCCACCCTGGATTTCAAGGAGGTAGTCCAGATCGTCATGGAGATCGTGATCAACCTGATCGGGGCGGAGAAATTTACCCTCATGCTTCTCGATGAGCGCAAGGGAGATCTCTACCCCGTTTCGAGCGAAGGGATTCCGCGGGAAAAGATTCCTCATGTCAGGGAGGGGGAGGGAACCATCGGACGGGTGGTGAAGGAGGGAAGCAATCCCTATGTGGGTGAGGGGAAATCGGCCGCTGAGATTACCTTGACCGACCCCCAGGTGGTTATTCCGATGCGGATCAAGGATCAGATCATCGGGGCCATAGTGATCTACTCCCTCCTGGAGCAAAAGGAGAGTTTTTCGACCCTTGATTTTGAGCTCTTCAATCTCCTGGCCGGTCACGCCGCGACGGCACTCTTCGCCTCCAAGCTCTATTCCGAGTCGGAGCGGAAGCTGAGCACCATCCAGGGTTTCCTGGACTTAATGAAGCAGTGAGGGGAAGGCCCGGGATTGCCGGTTCTCTCATTGTGCGCCGAGCGTTTCGAAAACGGGCGCTAAGAGAAAAAGATGGCTAAATACCGATGCTTGCTCGTTGAGGACTCGCCGACCATGCGGCAGTTGATCGTCTTCGCCCTCAAGAGGCTGCCGCAAATAGAAATTATCGAGGCTTCAGACGGGGTAGACGCCTTAAAAAGGCTGCCCGGACAGAAAGTGGATCTTCTCCTGACTGATATCAATATGCCAATCATGGATGGTTTGAAACTGATCAGTCTCATGAAAAGCAACCCCCTGTACAAGGACATTCCGGTTGTCATCATCACCACCGAGGGTGGACACGAGGATCGTGAGAAAGGCCTGGCCCTTGGAGCAAGAGCATACATTCCCAAACCGATTCAGACCACCAAACTTCTTCGGGTGGTCAAGGAGATCCTCAACATCAAATAGTGGGGATCGAATGGCTACATGGCCTCCCGACCTTTTCAAGGTGGGGCCACTGAGGAACTTTTCCTCGAAGGGATTGTCTAAGGAAGGTGGGTGGTGAAGGGGTAATAAGGCGTTCAGATGATGGCGACCTGCTGCTGGTACAGAGAGCACAAGGGGGAGACGCGAGGGCCTTCGAGGCCCTGGTGCTGAAGTACCAGGAGAAGATTTTTCGCCTCATCCAGCGCCTCCTTAGCAACCCTGAAGCAGTTGAAGATTTGGCACAGGAGGTGTTCATCAAAGCGTATCGTTCGCTGTCGACTTTCAGGGGGGGCTCGTCGTTTTACACCTGGGTCTATAAAATCGCCCTGAATACCTGCCGAAATCATTATCGCGGACTGGGAAGGCATCCGGAAGGGGCCGTGCTGGAGGGAGAAAGCGCGACCGAGTCCCTGCTGGAGAAGGGGGCCAGCCCGGAGGCCGAGGTTTTTCGGGCGGAATTCTGGGAGACCGTGAGGTGCTCACTTCGGGAACTGCCGCACGAGCAGCGCGAGGCGGTGGTCTTTTGTGATCTCGAGGGGTTGAGCTATGAGGAAATTTCCTCCGTGATCGGGATTCCGGTGGGGACGGTTCGCTCCCGGTTGTTCCGGGGCCGGAAGTCCCTCCAGGGCAAGTTGGCGGGATATCTGGGTGACGAAGCACTGATAGACAGAGGGAAGAAGCAATGAAGCCGAAATCATGTAATGAGTTCCAAGAGCTGGCCTCGGCTTTCATTGACGACCACCTCGAGGTGACGGGGATCTACTCGCTTCAGCGCCACCTTGAGGGCTGCCGCGATTGTCGGCGCTTTCTCAGCGAGCTGCGGCGGATTCGGGAGCTGGTGAAGGCTGAGGAGGTACACCGTGCACTCCAGGCGCCATCTCCCGGTTTTACCGCCGCTCTTTCTCGGAGGCTTGTCGAGAAGTCCTCGCTCCCGCCGGCCGAAAAAGCAACGGTGGGGTTTTTTGCGTGGCGCCCTCTGTGGGGGAGGATGGCCGGGGCCATGATGGCGGCCGCAGTGCTGGTTTTCTCGGGCTGGGCATGGTACCGCCTTTCCGTCAGGGATGACGCCCGTCAGGTGGTTTCGTCGCTGTCGCAGGGCCGCCTGGGAGAAGAGGGCAGCATGGAGGCCTACCTCCGCCAGCACGCCCTGCGGGCCATGGAGACTACCCTCCTCGGGCCGCCGGAAGGATTGGAGTTTGTCGATTTTGGGGTGGTGGATGAAATCCCGAGATAGGTCGGGGATGCGGCTCTTATCCGCCGCGGCGCTGGGTCTGGCGGGGGCGCTGGTTTGCTTCCCCGTCACCGTGCGTGCTGCCGGGGAAGGCGAGGCGCTTTTTTTCAAGATGCGCTTGGCTGCGGTCGAGAAAAATTACTCCGGGCAAAAAATGGTGATAGATTTTTCGCGGCTTACTCCTCAAGTGAAGAAGTTTACCGTTACGCATCAGATGGGGGGCAAAGAGCGGCGAGAGTATCTCGCCCCGCTGGGAATCGTGGTAATCGACGGCAGCCACCTATGGCAGTACTATCCGAAAAAGAAGCTCGTCGTGAAGAGGAAGCTGCCGGGCGAAAAAAGCTGGGAATCTTTGCAGAAAGAAAACCTAAAGCAGACCTTG
>JAUVQV010000187.1 GCA_030597995.1 Candidatus Rokuibacteriota bacterium | reverse complement strand
CTCCTCCCGCCGCACTTCCCGTCCGGGGCGCCGCAGCGGAGGCTGGTGTTCCCGATGCGGCTCCCTCTACCGCAACTCCCTGTACAAAATACAGCTGCTCGAAGTCACGATCCATAGTTTTACTGTGATAATTCTGCATGGCCATGCCCTGGGGGACAATGACGGCGTCACCCACTTCGACCTGGAACTTGGGAGCCGCCGCCCAAATTTTTTCCTCGCCGGTATCAACATGGATATACGTGTAGCCGGCTGCGTCCATGGTCTCCAGCACCTTTCCGGCCGTGCCTTGAAAGGAGGTCTGCTGGCCGACCGTGTCAGGAGGAGTGACTGCTTCCGGAGCGGCGGGCTTCTCCTGCTCCACGGTTTTTGGCGATTGCTTCTTGCAATCTGCAGCTGCGATTACAACCAAAAAGGCGACAAACAATGCGAAAATCTTATTTTTCACGTGCGCTCCTCCAAAGTGCGTTGAATTCCTCTACGATTTAGACCCGAAACCGCCGGTCGGCATGAACAGAGAAAGACATCAAGCGGATATCATCTAAGCCGGATATATGCCCCTGATATAGTTTTCAAACTGCTGAATACGATGCCCCTGCTCGGATATAATCGACTTTACCAGGTCACCGATCGAGCAGATGCCGACCAGTTTCCCGTCATCGATTACGGGCAGATGACGTATATGCTTGCTGGTCATCAACCCCATACATTCCGCGACCATTTTGTCGGGAGTGATACACTGCACCGGCGAACTCATGATCTCTCGCACGGCCGTCTCCTTGGAAGTCTTGCCGATCAGAATTATTCTGCGCGCGTAATCACGCTCCGAGAGTACTCCTATTACCTTTTCTCCCTCGACAACGACAAGGGCGCCAACTTCCTTTTCAGCCATTAACTTCAGGGCCTCAAAGACTGTCCTCTCGGGAGAGACGGTCCAGATAGAGGGTTTTTTATTTTCGAGAATTTCTCTGACCGTTGCTGAGCCGCAGTCATGCGTTCCAACAAAGGAAACGAGATCATCCAGTTTCCGTTTTGGTATATCTCCTGCCGCCATGCTATACCTCCTTCACATTGACAAAGCAGCCTCCCGACCCTGGGGAGCGGCCAGAGAAAATTTTTTTCCTGCGGGCTTAACAATCACCTGCTGAGTATGTTTTTTTCGCTTTTCCTGATTTTTGTACTATATTAAGGTGTTACTGTCAACAGAAAAAACCTGAGGGAGATGAGAGTGATAGCAGCTGAGGCCTATCAGAGAGCCAAATCCTTGCGCCACACACATTCACAAACTTGGCATCGGGATTGCGAAAGAGCGTGAGGTGGGCCGCCACCAGGGACTCCATCCCGGTACCCGAGTCCCCGAGAATCTGTTTTTCCTCCTTGTACATTCCATTTCTTAACAGTTTGACCGCTTCCGAGGGTTTACGGCCCCTGAAGTATTTTTCCAGAAGTGGGTGACCTGAAGAGGCCAGTTCCCTCGCCTGGCGCTGTAGAAAAACCATGATCGCCTTTGACGAGGCAGACTCAAAAGCTCCGGACCGAATGCACACGCGGCGGCTGTCCCCCGGTTCCAGCACCCATTTTTCAATCCGCTCCTTGGCATGCCCCATGGCACCGTAGTTCAGCCGCTGGTGCTCCAGGAGGTAAAAAGTAGAGTAGGCAACGAGAACGCCAATCGAGAATTGATTTTCAAGGGAAATCAAGGGATTAAAGGATAATCTGCACGCCTCTGCAATCTGCTCGGGCCTGGACTTTTCGATCGGGAATCCGACATCACCCCGGGCAGTGGCAAGAAACACATAATCGAACTCAGTGCCGGAGGCGGTGGCGATCTTTCCCCGGGTGTCGTCATCCGTTATGTCACCCCAAAGGACCCGGTCAGCGCCTTCAATTTTTTTTTCCTCCGGCCTCTTGCCATACCAAAGAGTAGTCACGTCCGCTCCGGCGCCGTAATGCTCCCTCACGGCACTGATGGCCGCGGTACCGGCCACACCGCTGCCTCCAACAACGAGAAATTTCTTCATCCTTCAGACTCCAACGCGGTAAATTTTATCTCCGGCTTCACCGGTCCCTTCTTTCCCAGCCCCTGGCCAGAGCGCCGATAGCCGAACGCATTATCTCATTCCGGACTCAGTTTTTTTCCTCTGATTCCTTAAAAGGATCCGCCGGCTTGCGCGCTACAACTTTTGGAGAAGCTGATCGGAATTTCGGGTGGTGGTGAAAGCGGTGGGAACGGGAGTGCATTCCGGCCACCGGGCGGTGGTCTTCGATGCGGTTCCCGGGCCACAACGCAGCTTCGATCGAACCGAGGAGGGGAGAGAAGGTTGTGCTCTTTAAAGCCGATATCCCAAGGGCATCGAATCGCGAGAGCAGTCTAGACACTGTGTCAGAGGAAATCCGATCGATCTTGTTGAAAACCAGAAGCTCAGGTTTGCCTTCGAAATCGAGATCCGCCAGAACATTGCGTACCGAGGCAATGTGTTGCTCGAACCTGGGGTTGCTCACATCCACCAGGTGAAGCAGAAGATCCGCGTCTTCCATCTCCTCGAAGGTGGCGCGGAAGGCGTGAAAAAGATCTCGCGGCAGATCCCGGATAAAGCCGACGGTATCGGTGATAATGACCTCCCGCTCCCTGGGAAAACGCAACCTCCGGCTGGCAGTGTCCAGGGTTGCGAACATCTTTGTTTCCACGTAGGTTGCGCTCTTGGTAAGCATGTTCAACAAAGTGGATTTTCCTGCGTTGGTATAACCTACCACGGAGACTATCGGAATGCCGGTGCGGGCGCGCTTCGCCCTTCGTTGCTTCCGGGCCCGGGCGATAATTCGCAATTGCTTCTCCAGAGCGACGATCCGGTCGCGTACGCGCCGGCGGTCGATTTCCAGTTTCATCTCCCCAGGGCCGCGCCCTCCTATACCCCCCATCAGCCGTGACATGGCGGTACCTTTCCCGGCCAGCCTCGGCAGCCGGTACTTGAGCTGCGCCAGCTCCACTTGAACCTTTCCCTCGCGGCTGTGCGCCCTGCCGGCAAAGATGTCGAGAATGAGCTGGGTTCTGTCAATGACCTTCAGTTCCGTTGCTTCCGCGATCCGCTTCCCCTGGGCGGGTGTCAGATCCTGGTCGAATACGATGATTGTGGCCCCCAACTGCATGGCCCGAATGACCAGATCCCTGAGCTTTCCCGTTCCGAGAAGGTGTCTCGGGTCTATGCGGGCCGGTCTTTGCATCACGCGGTCCAGGACGGTCAGTCCGCTGGAATGGGCCAGTTCTTCCAGCTCTTCCATTGAATCTCCCTGGAACCATTGCGGCCCGGTGCTGACTGAAACCAGGATGGCGCGCTCTTCTTCAATTTCCACTCCCCGGGATACCATGGCCAACCGATGCATTTCCTCGTCGAGGACCTCGACGAAGGTGGTGAAATTGAGTGT
>JAUVQV010000042.1 GCA_030597995.1 Candidatus Rokuibacteriota bacterium | reverse complement strand
GAGCGAAGGAGCAGGCTGAGACCGTGAAGGAGAAGAAAGTCGGGGTCCTGATGGGCGGCCGCTCCGCGGAACGGGTGATATCCCTTCAGACCGGGGAGGCCGTGCTCCAGGCCTTGCGGCGCCGGGGCTACCGTCCGCAGGCGATCGACGTCGGGTGGGAGATCGCGCGCGACCTGCGGCGGAGACGGATCGAGGCCGCCTTTGTGGCCCTGCACGGCCGCGGTGGAGAGGACGGGACCATTCAAGGGCTCCTGGAGGCGATGGGGATCGCGTACACCGGCTCGGGCGTTCTGGCAAGCGCCCTGGCGATGAACAAGAAATATTCCAAGTGGATTTTTTGCGAGCGACGACTGCCGACTCCTCCCTTCACGGTGCTCGGTGAAGGTGACGCCGCCTCTGTGACCTGGCCTCTCCCCCGGCTGCGACCGCCGCTGGTGGTGAAACCTGCCAGTGAGGGCTCCACTCTCGGGGTCTCTCTGGTGCGCCGGAAGAGGGAACTCCGGCCCGCCCTGCGGTCCGCCTTCCGGTTCGGTCCCGAGGTCCTGGTCGAGGAGTACGTTCCGGGCCGGGAACTCACGGTCGGCATCCTCGGGAACGAGCCGCTCCCGGTGATCGAAGTGGTTCCACGCGGCGGCTTCTACGACTACCGCGCCAAGTATCAGGGAGGACTGACGGAGTACCTGGTCCCGGCGCCTCTTCCCCTTCAGGCGGTGCGACGAGTGCAGAAACTGGCTCTCGATGCCCACCGCGCCCTGGGCTGCCGGGGTGCGACCCGGGTCGACCTGCGGCTCAGTGACCGGGGACGGCCCTGCCTTCTCGAAGTCAACACCATACCGGGTATGACGATGACCAGTCTTCTGCCCAAGGCGGCACGGGAGACCGGGATCGAATTCGACGACCTGGTGGAGAGAATTCTTTTGATGGCCTTCGAGGAGCCGGGAGGGAAGGCAAAAGAGGACGTCGGCAATGCGTATCAACTGGCGGGGCAAAAAAAATGAAGAGCTACTACAAGCCGAATTGTCAGATCCGGGAAGCGCTCAATGTCAAGGTGCGAAGGAAACGCCGGTGGTCGCGCTTCGTGGTGGCGGTGATTTTCCCGGTCTTCGTGGCCAGCCCGGTCGGACTGTTGAGTTTTACCGGCGCCACCTTCGGTTCGGGGTGGTTGCGGGAGAGAGTTGCGGATTCGAGCTTCTTCGTGCTGGAAAACGTCCGGGTTCTCGGCACTCGCAGCCTCTCCGTTCCTGAGACGCTTCGGATCGCCGGCGTGCGGCGGGGTGAGAATCTCTTTACCCTGGACCTGGTTGCCATCCGGTCTCGGCTCGTGGCGCATCCTTTCATCAGGACCGCCTCCGTGCGACGGAGGCTGCCGGTCTCGCTCCTCCTCGAAATTGAAGAGCGGGTCCCGGTGGCGGTGGTGAGGGCCGGCCGGGACTACCTGGTCGATCGAGAAGGTGAAGTGCTGACCTATCTCAGGGGTGAAAGGCCGGCGACCTTCCCGCTCCTGCTCGGGGTGGAGGTCTCCGGGGGGAGATTGACGGCGCGGGGGGCGGAACGCTTTGGGGTCGGCCTGAGTCTCACGGCGGCCCTCCGATCGGTGGCGTACCCCCCCTGGGAGGCGATCGGTCACCTGGATCTCACGGACGAAAAGGATGCCGTCCTCGTTCCCGTCGGCGGCCGGCCGCTGGTCCATCTCGGGAAAGGGAACTTTGCCTCCCGCCTGGGGAGGTGGAAGGCAGTAGCGAGGGACCTTGCCGGGCGCTGGCCGGCAGTGACGTATATCGACCTCAGAGCGGAAGGGCAGGTGGTGGCCAGGCCCGTCGCCCCGGCCCCGACGGACGCCGGGACCGGGGACGGGGAGGGGGGTTGACCGTGTGGTGCGGGGGAAAGGCAGGTGGTGGGGATGCCCAAGAAGGATAGCATCGTAGTCGGCCTCGACATCGGGACCACCAAGATCTGCGCCGTCGTCGGTGAGATCATCCCGAATAAAGGGCTGGATATCATCGGGCTGGGGACCAGCCAGTCCCGGGGCTTGCGCAAGGGGGTGGTCATCAATATCGACAGCACGGTGGAATCAATCAAAAGAGCGGTCGAAGAGGCCGAGTTGATGGCGGGGCTGGAAATCGACGGGATCTTCGCCGGAATCGCCGGAGGTCATATCAAGGGTTTCAACTCCCGCGGAGTGATTGCGATTAAAGACAAGGAGGTGACAAAAAACGACATCGAGAGGGTCATCGACGCCGCCAAGGCGGTGGCTATCCCCATGGACCGGGAGGTGATTCATGTCCTCCCCCAGGAGTTCATCATCGACGACCAGGATGGAATCAAGGAGCCGCTGGGGATGTCCGGAGTGCGCCTGGAGGCCGAGGTCCATATGGTTACCGGAGCCGTGACCTCGGCCCAGAACATAATCAAGAGCTGCAACCGGGCCGGACTTGAGGTCAAGGACATCGTCCTGCAGCAGCTCGCATCCTCCTACGCCGCTCTGACGGAAGACGAGAAGGAATTGGGAGTGGCCCTGATTGACGTCGGTGGCGGGACGACAGATATCGCCATTTTCGTCCAGGGGAGCATCTGGCAAACCTCGGTCCTGGCGCTGGGAGGGAACCACATCACGAATGACCTGGCGGTCGGCCTTCGCACGCCTACCGTCGAGGCCGAGAAGATCAAGAAGAAGGCGGGCTGTGCCCTGACCTCTATGGTCCATGGGGATGAAACTATCGAGGTTCCATCAGTCGGGGGCCGGGCGCCCCGGGTCCTTTCCCGACAGGTCCTCGCCGAGATCATCGAGCCCCGGGCGGAAGAGATCTTTTCTCTGGCCAAGAGGGAGGTCCAGAGGTCCGGATACGAGGAGATGATCGCCTCCGGCGTGGTGATCACCGGGGGGTCTGTGATCCTGGAGGGGATGCCGGAGTTGGCGGAGCAGATCTTCGATCTGCCCGTCCGCCGCGGTACCCCGCAGGAGATCGGCGGCCTGCTGGATATAATCAACAGCCCGATGTACACCACCGGGGTGGGTCTGGTCCTTTACGGTATGCAGAACCGGGAACGGGGGCGGTTCGGGAGGGGCAGCAGTGACGACCGGCTCTGGGGCCGGGTGGTCAGGAGAATGAAAGATTGGTTCCATGAAATCCTGTAGGGAGTCTAACCGGGGTAACACGCAAAGGGAGGTGAGTGCATGAACATCGAATTTGAAGAAGAAGTCGCAACGGGAGCGGACATCAGGGTGATCGGGATCGGCGGCGGCGGTGGAAACGCTGTCGACACCATGATTCGGTCCGGTGTCGAAGGGGTAAAATTTGTGGCGGCCAATACCGACCTCCAGGCTCTCTCAGCCGTGATGGCGCCCCACAAGATCCAGCTCGGGGCCAAGCTCACGCGGGGGCTGGGAGCCGGGGCGGATCCCGAGATCGGGCGCAAAGCGGCCGTGGAGGACTCGGAACGTATCGCAGAGGCCTTGCAGGAGGCGGATATGCTCTTTCTCACCGCCGGTCTCGGAGGCGGTACGGGCACCGGGGCGGCCCCGGTGATCGCCGGCGTCGCCAAGGAATTGGGGATTCTCACCGTGGGGGTCGTTACCAGACCTTTTTCTTTCGAGGGGCAACGGCGGTCGCGCCAGGCGGAGGAGGGGATCAAGGAGCTGCGGGAGGTGGTAGACACTCTGATCACCATCCCCAACCAGCGTCTCCTCGGGGTGGTGGAAAAAACGACCACCCTCCTGGAGGCCTTCCGGTTGGCAGACGATATCCTGCGCCAGGCGGTGCAGGGGATTTCAGACCTCATTATCGTGCCGGGATTGATCAATCTCGACTTTGCCGATGTCCGGACCATTATGTCCAGCATGGGCCGGGCGGTGATGGGGACCGGATCTGCGCGCGGGGAGAACCGGGCGGTGGAGGCCGCCCAGAGGGCCATTGCCTCTCCCCTGCTGGAGGAGGGTTCCATCGAGGGCGCCGAAGGAGTCCTGATAAACATTACGGGCGGACCCGATCTCTCCCTTCACGAAGTGACCGAGTCCCTGGGTATCATACAAAAGGCGGCGGACGACGAGGCTCAGATCATCTTCGGCTCGGTGGTGAAGGACGGTCAGGAGGAGGATATCGTCATCACTGTTATCGCCACCGGTTTCGACGCGAAACACCGCGCGGAGGGAATCTCAGCGCCGCTTTCCATCCGCCACTCGAAAGAACGGGATATGGAGCGCCCGGCCTTCCAGCGCAAAAAGGTAATCAACGGGATGGATTATTTTCCGGCGGAGATAAATCTCGAAGACGAGGACCTCGATGTTCCGACCTTCCTGCGGAAGCAGGCCGACTGAGAGAAGCTCCCGCCGTTGATTGGTGTCTTCGGTTGTGAAGCGTAGGTCGCGGTCACAACCTGTCGGCCGTGCGGAGCGAGGTTGGCGTCCTCCCCGCTTCGGTCGGGGTTTCCGCGTAGCTCTTGCGTATCCCAACAACTACCGGACGGGGATGTCGTCCCTCGGCTTTCAGACTGTGCTCTACGGGTTTGCCGCCCTGCCGGAGGTTCTGGCGGAGCGGGTGTTTTTAGAGGATGACGGGGAGAATCTCCTTATTCTTGACGCCGGTATTCAACCCCTGCAGGTCGACCTTTTCGCGTTTTCGGTGTCTTATGAAAATGATTATCTCAATCTCCTCCGGATCCTGGCCGGTGCGGGTTTCCCTCTCCGGGCCCGGGAGCGGGGTGCGGATTACCCTCTTGTCCTGGCGGGCGGGATTGCCCCGACTCTCAACCCTGAGCCACTGGCGGCGTTTGTCGACTTGGTCGTTGTTGGAGAAGGAGAAGAGCTGCTGGGGCCCCTCGTCGAGGTGCTGCGCCGCCGAGCGCCCTCCTCGGGAGCGAAGAGGAAACTCCTGGAGCGGCTGGCAGCCCTCCCCGGCATCTATGTGCCGGCGCTCTACCAGCCGTCCTACGCCGCTGATGGGTGCCTGGCGAAATTTTCCCCGCGGCCGCCTGCCCCCCGCAGGGTTTCTCGGGCTCAGGTGCGGGACCTGGATGCGCATCCGGCGGTGAGCCGGATCCTGGCGCCGGGAAGCCAGTTCGAGAACCTCATGCTGATAGAGATCAACCGGGGCTGTGGTCGAGGTTGCCGCTTCTGCGCCGCCGGGCACCTCTACCGCCCGGTCCGCCACCGCCGCCGGGAAGGGCTCCTGGCCAGTATGGAGGAGGCATCGAAAGTCCTGGAGCGCTTCGGCCTTCTCGGTTCCGCGGTGGCCGATCACAAAGACCTCCTGGAGGTGGCGCGGGAGATCGTGCGCCGCGGGTGGAAGTTCTCCCTCTCGTCAGTTCGCCTGGATCGCCTGCCGCCGGAGCTCTTGCGGCTGCTGCGGGAAGGCGGGGCAAAGACGATAACCATCGCCCCGGAGGCCGGCAGCGAACGGTTGCGCCGGGCGATCAAAAAGAGTATCACTGACGAACAGATTCTCGAGGCGGCCGAGAGGATAGCGGAGGCCGGTTTCTATTCCCTCAAGCTCTATTTCATGCTCGGATTGCCGACGGAGACGCCCGGGGACCGGGAAGCGATACCGGCCCTGATAAAAAAGATCCGGCACCGGCTGCTGGCGGTGGGCCGGGTGCGCCGCAGGATGGGCACCATCCGTGTCAGCCTGAGCTTTTTTGTCCCCAAGGCCTGGACTCCTTTCCAATGGCATCCCTTCTCTGAGGTGAGATTGCTCAAGGCCGCCCTCTCTCCCCTGGTAAGGGAGCTTCGGAAAATCCCGAATGTAACGGTCACACACGAAGTGGCGAAGTGGGCGTATGTCCAGGCCATCCTCGCGCGAGGCGACCGCCGGGCGGGGGACATCCTGGAGAGTGCCTGTCGCTGGGGGGGCGATTGGGGCCGGGCCGGGCGGGAGTCGGCGATGAATCCGGATTTTTTCGTGCATCGGACGCGGGAGCGCCGCGAGCTTTTCCCCTGGGATTTCATCGACACCGGTCTGAGGAAAGATCGCCTCTGGCGGGAGTACCAGCGGGCCCTGGCGGAATAAAATGTGTCCCCGATCCCGGACGCAGGGATTTACCCCTCCTAGCCCGTAATATTCATGATGCAACTCTGAAACATGGTAGCCATTAAGGAACACCGGCAAGGTGGGATGCGATGGATCGGGCTCGAGGCACTCGAGAGTGTCGGCGTGCGGCACGGCTTCACCGCGCGTCGCGGCGGCGCCAGCCGGGGGAAGTTCAGGAGCTTGAACTTCACCTCCAGACCGGGTGATCTCCCGGGGCGCGTCCGGGAGAATTGGCGCCGCCTCGAAAGGGCCGCCCGGCTCCCTGCCACAGGTTGGGCCCTGGCCGATCAGGAGCACGGGTCGCGGGTCAGGAGGGTGAAATCCGGCGGAGTGCCCGACCCTGATCGAAGAGGCTGTCCCAAGGCCGACGCCATGGTGACCACCAGGCCGGGACTGATCCTGGGGGTGTTGACGGCGGACTGCCTCCCGATCGTACTTTCTTCTCCGGGCGGCCGGGCGGTGGGAATCGCCCACGCCGGGTGGCGGGGGACTTTGGAGGGCGTGGCCCTGGCCGCCGTGCGGACCCTCTCCGGGGCGGGAAACGTGCCCCCGGAGCAGATCACGGCCGGACTCGGCCCGGCCATCGGAAAATGTTGTTACACAGTCGGTGAGGAAGTCCGCGACGCCTTCCGCCGGGGATGGGGCGAGCAATACTCCCGCCGCGTCTTTTCGCCGGGTGCCCCCTGGCGTCTTGACCTCAGGGCTGCGAATATCCTCCAGCTTCGAGAGGCGGGGCTCCGCGCTGAGAAACTGTTCGCGGTTCCCCTCTGCACGGCCTGCCGCCGGGACCTTTTTTTCAGCCACCGG
>JAUVQV010000089.1 GCA_030597995.1 Candidatus Rokuibacteriota bacterium | reverse complement strand
TGCCATCGGGGCCTTCAGCGTCACGATCCGGTTCAAGCAGGACCTGTTGGATGAGGATATCGACGGGGTTAGCACCGACTATGTCTTATACACCAGTTGCAATCCGGGGGCCGACGGCTGTTTCGGATACCCCGACGCGGGCTTCGATACTCCCGCCGACGCCTTCCCGGTGAGCCAGATTACCTCCATCGGCCGTCGCGACCCGTCGGACGACCCCGACAACCCGGAGGGAAGCCACCGCACTATCAGCCTGGACGTTTCCCGCAGCCCGTTCGCGATAGAGGCGAGCGGCGCGGTGACGGCGGCATCGAATGTGGAGATCACCGGCAATATCCTCATCGACGGCCGCAGCCACGACGCGGACGGCACCCTGGGAGGGACCTGCAGCGAGGCCCACGCCGGGGTGAATGTCCCGCCCGGGTCTCTGGTCTGCCCGGATGACGGGGCCGGGTGCCCCCCCGGAGGAGGGTCATCCAATCTGGACGGGAGCGAGGGCGGCACCCCGACCCCCTACGACCACAACAGCGGGGGGTACACCATCCCCTCTTCGGTAGACGAGGCCCTCGGACTCCCCGAGGGGGGGCTGGAGAACCTGATGGGGGGGAGCTTTCCCGCGGCGGGCGCCCCGCCGGAGACCCACCGCGAGATCGTGTTCGTCAACGACGACTTCATTCTCAACTACAACGCCATGGACACCTATTTCAACACCGACATCAGGGACGGGGGTGGGGTGCTCATCGTGCACAACCCGCTCTTCGACCCGAACGCCTGGAAAGTCTCGGCACCCACGATTGCCGACCCGTCTGAAGCGGACGGCAAACCCACTATTGTGAACCCCTATTTAAATGCCGGCGATGCCGATTATGACGCCACCCTGAACGCGAATTACGATCCGAATCTGCTGCCTGAGGAGCAGGTTGACGCCTATCTGACCGCGCGAAAGGCGAGAGAGCTGGATCAGCAGAACGCCATCACGTTCAAAGGGGCGATCATCGCCGATGCGGTGTCCGGAATCGCCGGCAACACGCTGATCATCGGGGCCTTGATTACCCTCGCCCCCTCGAACATCGATGTCCTGGGGGCCGGCAACGCCTCGATCCTCTACAGCTGTGACGCGATCAACCTCTTTTCCGCCCAGGCCTACGCCACCAAGCTCAGCTGGCACCGAATCGACAACTGATTCTATTTCGCTCTTCACCTGGGGGTCGCGGCCTGCGGGTCGCGGCCCTCTCTTTATTCATCACCGAAACAAGGAAGTCTTGGATACTCGGGTAGGGAGACTTTCTCCCCTATACTCTTCGCGACAAGAGAGTCTCCTTCTCCCGCCCGATTTTTTCAGATTCCCCGCCTGCGCTCGGAATGACCTGCGGAGTTTTGGCTGCGCCCGCAGTAAATTACCCCGCTCTGAAGAGCGGGGCTTTCAACCCCAAGGGCGCCAAATCTCCCCCAGCCCCTCTTTACTAAAGAGGGGAGTCAAGGATTTTAGTCTTTGCTAAATGGGGGAACCAAGAATATTACTCTTTGTGAAGGAGGGGAACCAAAAACTTCCCCTTATTAAAGAAAGGAACCACAAACTTCCCCCTTTGAGAAAGGGGGATCGAGGGGGAAGGGATCTTGGGTTTTTGGAAAAAAATCAAGGGGCATAGGAGCGGCGGCCGTGGCAGCCGCCCCGGCACGTTCCGCCCTCACCTTCCTTGCGGTAGTCGAGCTTGAGGCAGGGGACACCGTCGCAATCCAGGTTGCGGCGGATGAGATGGGGGTTGTCGGTGGAGTGCGGGTAGTGGCAGTTGCGGCAGGTGATTCCGGGAGAGATTCTTTTTCCCATGATATTCACGCTCTTTTTGTCGCGCACATGCAGGGCGTGCAGGTTTCGCTCCCCGACTTTGAAGTTGGTCTCGCCACTGTTCTCCGGGTCCAGCAGGTCTTCCGGGGAGTGGCACTCCCAGCAGAGGGTGAAATTTTCTTCGTTGAACGGGATGAACCGGTCCAAAGAATAGGACTGGGCGAAGAGCAGAGGGTTGTCCGCCCCGTGGGTCCGGTGACAGGCTTCACACTCCCCGTCTTCGACCGGGGGATGGACGTTCTCCCGGCTGAATTTCTGCTCCTGGTGACAGCGGAAGCAGAGGGCCGGCCTCTCCGCCCGCAGGAATCGCTCCCGCTCTCCGGCGTGAGGCCGGTGGCAGCCAGTGCACTGCCTCTCGGGTATGGCGGTGTGCAGGTAGGCACCCTCCACCTTATCATCGTGGCAGCCGGTGCAGACTTCGACAATGGACCCGCTGATTCTCCACCCCGCGCCCGCGTCGCCGTGGCACTCGGTGCACTCCCGGTCGGCGAAGGGCTCGTGCTCCAGGGAATACAGCAGCTTCTCGTTGGAGGCCGCGTGCGGGTCGTGACACTCGGAGCAGCGGCTCTCTTCAAGGGAATAGCCGTGATGGGCGGCCGCCGATTCGGCACTCTCCGGATCGTGGCAGCCGGAACAGACGATGTATTCCGCGGACAAGAGAATCAGTCTGTTCTCCGGCCCGTGGTCGAGGTGGCAGGCGCTGCAGTTTCCCTTTGCCACCGGATCGTGGACAAATCCGAGCTTGAAATCCTGGGCCTCCTTCTCGTGGCAGGAAATGCACTTTTTGTCGAGGCTTCCCCTCGGGGGGGCGGGGGAGGCCCTTTTCGGGAGAGGACGCCGCACCACCGCTTCAGGGACCGCGGGCGGCTCCCCTTGAGCCGAACGGGCAGGGAAGGTCCTTTTCGGGAGAGGACGCCGCACCGCCGCTTCAGGGATCGCGGGCGGCTCCCCTTGGGCCGAACGGGCATAGGCCTTGGGCCCATGGCAGCTGATCGCGCACTCCCCGCCGTCGGGCCGGCGGCGGAATTCAATTTTCAGACAGGGGACGCCGTCGCAGTCCACTTCCGCCCTTATCAACCGGGGGAACGAAGAGGAGTGGGGGTCGTGGCAGTTGCGGCAGGTAAAACCGCGGAACCGGTCAATCCTTCCTGTAACGTCCTCGCCCCTGCCGACGTGGCGCTGGTGGAGGTTCATCCAGCCGTTGCGGAAGCGCGTTTTCTCCGCCGAACCGTCAGCGGTAATCATTTCCGGGTCGTGGCACCCGAGGCAGAGTTCGTAGTCCTCCTCCCCATTCGCGATCCAGCGCTTGCCGGAGTAGGATCCCTTCAGGAGCTTGCGTTGGGATGAGCCGTGCTGGTCGTGACAGACGAGACAATCCCCTTGGGCGACCGGGGGGTGGACGTAGGTCTGCAGGAACTTCTCCCGGAGATGGCAGGTCAGGCACAGCTCCCGCACCGTCGGCCGGATGAGGCGGCCGTCGTAACGGTGGCAGGGATTGCAGGTCCCTAAGGCAAGAGGCCGGTGACGGTCGGGCTTGAAGAGCCGTGGCAGGAGTGAACGGTGCGGGTCGTGGCAGGAGAGGCAGGCGGCCCGGCCGCGGTTCTGGACATTACCGTGCGCGGCCGTGAAGTCCCCATCCGAAAAGTCGTGGCAGGAGGCGCAGAGGGCGTTTCCCTCCTCGGCGAGCATCAACCTCTCTTCATCTCCGTGATCGAGGTGACATTCGGTGCACTCGTCATCCTCGAAAGGGGGGTGAAGGCTCGTGTCCCCCTCTGAGATGCTCTCCTTGTCGTGGCACTCCGTACAGGCCTCCTCCAATTCCGGCCTGGCCGAGACCGGCCAGGAGAGAAGCACCGCGAGAGAGAGCACGACGTAAAAGGGAACGTATCTCCACATCCGCTTATTACCTTGCTGGATCCTTGAAAATGTTCTGTGAAATCATTCCGATTTTTGTATAATAGTAGATTATGCCCTTTACGGCAACACCTTTACTCGCCACCTGCATGCGGGTTATCCGAGGTGGAAAGGGTTGTAGTTGATGCCGTAGTCAAAGCGGTCAATTCCCTCCTTCTGCTTCAGCCAGTTCACTACCAGGTATGTGGCCGGGGTAGCGGCCACTTCAATGCCGACCTTGAAGATATAATTCGAGAGAAAGACCGACCGCAGAAGACCCGTCGGCAGAACGCCCGCGAAGGCCACAGTGACAAAGAGGAGCGTATCCACCCCCTCGCCGACGAGAGTGGATCCGATAGTCCTGGCATAGAGATGTCTTCCGCCGCTCCAGATCTTCATCCGGGAGAGGACGTAGGAGTTGGAGAACTCCCCGGCCCAATATGCCAGGAGGCTGCCGGCCACGATCCGGGGGGCCTGTCCCAGAACGGCCTCGTAGGAGTTCTGGTGGGGCCAGTCCGCGGCCGGGGGAAGTCTCTCCACCGCCGCCAGGACCGCTGCCATCAGGGCGGCGGCGCAAAAACCGGTCCAGATCACGCGGCGCGAGCGGCGATAACCGTAAACCTCGGTCAGGATATCGCCGAATATGTAGCTCACCGGGAAAAGGAGCGTGCCGCCGTCGAAGGTAAAGGGGCCGAAGAGCAGTATTTTGGTAGAGGCGATGTTTGAAATCAGAAGCACGGCCACGAAACAGACGAGGATCAGGTCGAAATAGCGGCCGGGTACTTCAATGTCCACTCCAAGCGGTTCGCGGGGCATGCGCAGCATTATGCCAAGAGCCGGTCCACCCCGCAACGCGTTTGACAGGGGGACGGGACGAGGAATAGAATTTCAATCCTGATGGCGAAAGCCCTTCCGATCGTGAAAAAGCTGGAATCCGAGCTCGAGGCGCTCGACCGGGAGTATCGCATCCTCCTGCCAAAGCAGATACGGGAGGCCGCCGCTCAGGGGGATCTCAGTGACAACGCCGAGTACCAGGCGGCCAAGCAGCGCCAAGAGTTCGTTCAGGCGAGGATCGTGCACCTGAAGAAACGCCTCGCCAGTCTCTCTATGATCAATCTCGGAAATGTCCCCAAAGATCGCGCCGGCTTCGGGAGCACCGTTCATCTGGAGGACCTGGAGAACGGCGCGGAAAGGGTGTACCGGTTGGTTCTCCCGGAGGAGGTTGACGCCTCCCGGGGTTTGATCTCGGTCGGCTCTCCGGTCGGCCGGGCCCTGATCGGCCGCCGGGAAGAGGACGAGGTCGAGATCCGGAGCCCTGGCGGCACCCGCACCTGCCTTATTACCCGCCTCCGGACCATTCACGACCCGGAGCAGTAAATTACCCCGCTCTGAAGAGCGGGGCTTTCAACCCAAAGGGCGCCAAATCTCCCCCGGCCCCTCTTTACTAAAGAGGGGAACCAAGAATATTACTCTTTGTGAAAGAGGGGAACCAAAGACTTCCTCCTTTGAAAAAAAGGCAATCCAAAGACTTCCCCCTTTGAGGGGGACTGAGGGGGATTTGAAAACAGGGAATACCCAACCCGCATAATTCAGAGGATTTTACAACAGTCTAACCGAGTGAATAATTCATAATGCAACTCGAAGAAACAGACTGTATTTTATCGGGCGTAACCGGTTGAGTCACGAGAGCAATT
>JAUVQV010000037.1 GCA_030597995.1 Candidatus Rokuibacteriota bacterium | reverse complement strand
TCGGTTTCGAGCACCACAAAGAGGTCGGGGCGAAATCTCCGGAGGGCCAGGGCCGGCAGACCGTCCCAGTCCAGTGGAAGAAGGGTCACGTGACCCCGGAGGGCGAGGTGTCCGAAACGCTCGCGGGCTACTTCCCGGCCGGTGACGGTGGTAGTGGAGAGGACGATCCTGGAGAAAGCCTCTTCCCGCACCAGACCTTCCACCAGGTTCCCGGCAGCCAGGACCTCTCCGACCGAGGCTCCGTGGACCCAAAGGCACTTCCCCGCAGCCGACATATCCGGCGGTGCGGCAAGGCACTGACGCTCCCTGAGGCCTCTACGCCAACGGCCGTTCAAGAGGGCCGGAACCCCCGCCAGCAAGAGGAAAAACGCCCCGAAAAGGTTATAAAAAAAGAGCGGCACCCGGATGGTCATCTTTCAGAGGAGAGGCCGTGTGCCGACACCGCGCCCTGCGAAATACGGTATCGGGCATCGGCCCGGGTGGTTATTTCCAGCAGAACCCGCTCCAACTCCTGCCTTTTGTCCTCCAGATCGTCGGACTCCCTGACCCGGAGCGGCTGGCCCCAACCAAAAATCCCGCGCGAGAAAAACTTCGGAACCTGGAAGCGATCCCAGCTTCCGAAGCTGCGAAATCGATCGGAGGCGAAAGTCAACGGGTAAATGGGGCATCCGGAGAGACGCGCCAGGAGAATCACCCCCGCCTGCACCCGATGGCGGGGGCCGCGGGGGCCATCCGGCGTGATGGCAATGTCGGTGCCGGCCTTCAAGAGTGCGGCCATCCGTCTCAACGCCCTCCCGCCCCCCCGGCTGCTCGAGCCGCGGATGGTGGAAAAACCGAAGGTGGAAACCGTGCGGCTGATAATCTCACCGTCGCGGTGCTGGCTGATCAGTACCGCGATCCGCCTCCCCCGATAGGTGAGAGGCATCATGAGCAGGCGACCGTGCCAGAAGGCAACAATGATCCCTTCCCTCGCCCGGCTCAGGTCCTCCCACGGCGGCGGCGACTCTTCCTCGAGTCTCATCGACTTCCCGATAACACGCACCAACCCGGCACCCAGGGGAGGAACAACGTGCAGCAGTAAAAAATCTCGCAGGCCCTTGCGCCGCTTCATCGGCAATTTCCAGCAAATGAATTCGGTGACTGTTGCGCCCTTATTATACAATACCGCCGAGCGGCCGGAGAAGATAAAAGACCAACGGTGCAGCAAAAAACACGAAACCCGGATAAAAACTCACCGCACTTGTCATTCCGAGGGAGGCCAATGCCCGAGTCGAGGAATTTGAGAAATCCCAGATCCCTCGACTTCGCCCGGGATGACAGGGGAGGGTTTTTTATATGCACCCGCCTGGAATAACCGAGAGCTGATGCGCCTCAATCGTCTGTGAGGCGATAGGCGACCGGGATTGCCACGCGACCCGCCAGGGGGGGGTAGGGGACGGCGCGGCGAGCGGCGGCGATTGTGGCGCGATCCAGAACCGGGTACCCCGACTCGCGCAGGAGACGAACTCCTTGAAGATCCCCCTCTCCTCCGAGGCGGATTTCGACCACGACCTCACCCTCCCAGCCGTTCTTTCGGGCCAGGATGGGGTACCGTTTCTCCTCATCGATTCTGCGGCGAATCTTCTCCAGGATCGAGGGTGAAATCTGCGGCGGGGCGAGGGCCGGTGCTCTGAGCATGGCGTTCCGGCCCGCAAGTGACACGATCCGGTCCCCGCGGGGACCGGCCGTACCGGCGACGGCAGATCGGACCATTTCTGCCCCTTCCGGTATCGATCCCGAGGACCCCAGGGCCACTCTGAGGCGGGCAGCGGCTCCCCTCCAACCCTTCGGCCCGCCCGGCCGGGCCGTTACCTCCACCGACGGCAGCCCTTCCCGGGACTCCCCCGCTTTGTCCGGCACGGTCTCGGAATCGCCTGGTCCCTCCTCCCCGGGAACCGATGAGGACGCGGGCTCCTGCTGCATTCGCTCTGAGGAGGAGACTTCGGGCGGCTCCTCGGGCACCATTCCTCCCCCGGCCGCATCGGGCTGCGAGCCGGTAACGTTTGCTTCGGCTCCCGCCGTGGCCTCGGGGAGTTGCCGCAGGAGACGAACCTCCATCAGCGGAATCGGACGAGCCCGGGAAACCCCGGGCTGGTAGCTCCATCCGAAGAACACACCGGCGTGCAGCGAGAGAGAGAAGAGAACGGCTATGGCCAGCGGCCGGTCCCTGGACAACAGTGCCCCCATAAAGATCCTCATGAATAATCCGGTTACACCCGGAAAATACCTCATACAATCAAAATCATTATACAGGTGACTGCAACTTCCCCCTCCGTCAGGCGTCGCCCCTCCCGCGCCTTCTACCAGGTCACGCGCACCCGTCCCTCCGGCCTCAGGTCCGCCTCCACTTCCACGTCGAAGAGGGCCGAAAGGTTCTCGCCGGTCATGGTCTCCGCCAGCGGCCCCTCGGCCAGGACCTCCCCGTCCCTGAGGAGAAGCGTCCGCTGGCAAAACGTCCCGACCAGGTTCAGGTCGTGTGAGACCGCCAGCATCACCAGCCCCTCCTCGCGGCGCAGGCCGTCCAGCATCCGGAAAATTCTCAGCTCCTGGCCGATGTCGAGGAAGCTCGAGGCCTCGTCCAGGAGCAGGACCTCTGTCCCCTGTGCCAGGGCCCGCGCTATGAGAACCCGCTGCCGCTCGCCGGCCGAGAGCTGGTCCAGGGTGCGGTCCCGGAAGGCCTCGGTGGCCGTCCGGCGCATCGCCGCGGTACAGATCTCCCGGTCCCGCGGCGCCATCCACCCCGGCCAGCGCAGGTGAGGATACCGGCCCATGGCGACGATCTCCCCGGCGGTGTAGGGAAAGACCGTGCCGGTGGCCTGAGGCACTACCGCCACCCGCTGCGACAGCTCGCGGCGGGAGTACTCTCCAACCCGCCGCCCCAGAATCTCCACTTCCCCCGAACCGGCTCGGAGCAGGCCGCTGATCAGGCCGATCAAAGTGGTCTTCCCCGAACCATTGGGGCCGATAACTCCCAGCATTTCTCCCCGCGCGATGTTGAACGAGACTTTTTGCAGCACGGTCCGCGCTCCATACGCAAACGAGAGACCCCGGGCGGAGACTGCGCTCACCCCATCCACCCCCGTCGTCTCCGCAGCAGCACCAGGAAAAAAGGTGCCCCGAGGAGGGCGGTGATCACCCCCACCGGAATTTCAGCCGGGGGGAAAAGGCTCCGCGCGCCGGTGTCGGCCATAACCAGGACGGCGGCGCCTCCGAGCGCCGCAGCCGGAACCAGAAGGCGATGGTCGGCACCGATCAGACTCCGGAGGGCGTGCGGCACCACCAGGCCGACGAATCCCACCAGGCCGCTCGCTGCCACCGACACCCCGGTCACCAGAGAAGCCGATAAAAAAAGCTTGAACTGGGCGGACCTGACGCTCACCCCCAGCTGCTGGGCCACCTCCTCCCCCATGGAGAGGGCGTTGAGCTGATGACCGGAGAAGGCGATGACCAGAATCCCGATGGCCACGGCCGCCACCACCAGCCAAAGGATGCCTGGAGGAGGTGAATCGAGTCTGCCCATCATCCAGAAGAGGGCCTCGTGCACGCGCGAGGAGGGAGAAATGGAGTAGAGAAACATCACCAGCGCGGAGCAGAATGCGCTCACCACCACCCCCGACAGAATCAGGGCCGTGGGCGGGAGGGCGCCGGAGCCGGCGGCCAGCCGGCTGACGACCAGCACCGCCAGGAGGGCGCCGGCAAACGCCGCCGCCGGAACCAGCCAGGGATGCCACGCGGCGCCCCCGCTCACGATGACCAGCACCGCACCGAGTGCGGCTCCTCCGGACAGCCCCAAAAGATAGGGGTCGGCGAGAGGGTTGCGGAGAAGGCCTTGAAACACCACCCCGGAGGCGGCCAGGGCCGCCCCCACCACCAGCCCCAGAACGATACGGGGAAGACGGATGTCGAAAACGATTATCTCCAGCCCTGGGGTGACGCCCCGCCCGGCGGAGGAAAAGAGCAGTGCCCACACTTCTTTCCAGGAAACCGTGACCTGGCCAATCTTGAGGGCCAGAATACAGGAAATCCCTACCAGGCCGGTCAAGCCCAGGATAACGCCGAGAGTCCTCACGGAAGGGCGGCTCATTGCTCCAGAATCCCCGGATGAAACATCTCCGCCATCTCCTCGAGGGTCTCCATGATCCGGGGGCCGGGCCGGAAAAAATCACCCTCCCCCACCTCGTGGACCCGGCCCTGACGGACAGCCCGAAGCGATTCGCTCCCCGGCAGACGACTCAAGCTCCCGGCGGGGTTTCCCCCGCCCGGTGGCGAAGGCCCGACAGCGACGAGAATCACCGCCGGATCGAGCTTCAGGAGCTGCTCCAGGTTGTACACCGGGTACTTGATGGCGGAGGAACGCACAATATTCTCCCCTCCCGCCAGAGCAATCAGCTCCCCGATAAAGGTCCCCTCTCCGGCAGTGATCAGCGGGGTACGGTCCAGGGCGACAAAGACCGGAACCGGAGTCCGGTTTTCGACCGCCGCCCGCACCTGGTCCCGTCGGCGACGAAGCCCGGCCACCAATTCCAGCCCCTGCGTTTCCCGATCCGTCAGGCGCCCGACCGCCGCGATAGTCTCCAGGATGTCCTCCACCGAACGGGAGTCGACGACATACACCGCCACGCCAAGCTCCTCCAGACGGTGAACATCATCGGGCCGGTTCCCATCTGCAGTGGCCAGGACCAGGTCGGGATTCAGGGCCACGATGGCCTCCAGCGAGGGATTGATAAATCCGCCCACCTTCGGCTTTTCCCGGGCCTCCGGCGGCCAATCGCAAAAGATGGTCACCCCCACCACTTTCGACCCCAGGCCGAGGGCAAAGAGGATTTCTGTCAGGTTCGGTGCCAGGGAGACCAGCCGCTGGGGCGCCTTCGGGACCGCCACCTCCCGGCCCACGGCGTCACGGTACACCCCTGAGGACGCCGGAGAGGCCGCCGCCAGAGACGCCAGCAGGAGCACACCCTTAATAATCGATGCCATCTCTGGCTCTCACCTTCCGGTCATAGGGATGCTTCACCTTGCGGACCTCAGTCACCAGGTCGGCCACCCGAACGATCCCGCGAGGCGCCCACTTTCCGGTCACAATGAGCAATTCCACCCCCGCGGCGGCCACGGCCTCCCTCATTCCCATGATGTCCCGGATGCTGAGGAGGCCGAACCTCCACGCCACCAGGACTTCGTCGAGCACGACCAGATGGTACCGCCGGGCGGAGAGCTCCCGGTGCGAGCGCTCCCAAAGACTTCGGGTTACCCGGCGGAGTTCTTCCTTCTCGCTCCCGCTCGGCGGCGTGTGGACCGAACACGGCAACGGGAGTCGGAAGAGCTTCCAGCGACTCCGGATGGCGGCCGAGGCCTGCACCTCTCCCGAGACCGCCCCGGCCTCTTTCAGAAACTGCACTACCAGTACTCTCCATCCATGACCCCAGGCTCGAAGAGCCTGGCCGAGGGCGGCGGTGGTCTTGCCCTTTCCGTCACCGTAATAGAGGTGGAGCTGCATTTCCCCTCCCCGCGTCATCTTCCCCGGCCCCGAAACACAAAAACGCCCCGGATCCCTTGGGGAAGATCCGAGGCGTCACTGTTACGCTCCACCATCTTTCCCACGAAAGATCCGGATGGAAAGAGATGCGAGGCGGTCTCCTGACTTCGGGCCTTTACTCCCCCGGCCTTCCCAGCCCTCTCCGGGCCAGTGGCGATATCGGGGTTTCGCTCCCGTCACAGTGGCGGGGCCGTGATGGGCTTTCACCATCTTCCTGGGCGGTTCAGCCGCCCTCCCCCCGCATCTTTCACCAATAAGTGTAGATACCCTCACCCCCCCTGTCAATACCTCCCCGGAATCGGGAATCAGGACTTTCCTCATTTTTAGTCTATGTGTCGTGAGGTGCTGAGGATACCCCCTTCGCTCTCGGCGAACCTGACCACCGAATAACAATTGGGGAAACTTCTTCCCGGGAATCAATTGCAGTTGCGCCTCCTACGATATACAATGTCGTCCATGCGCCGCTGGCACGTCATTCAAAGCAAGCCGCACCAGGAGGAGCGCGTCCTTTCACAGCTTCAGGAGCAGCTGCAGCTCGATGTGTACTTTCCCAGAATCGAGGTCGTCACCGCGCGGAAAACGGGAAAGGTAAAAATCGTCAAATCCCTCTTTCCAAATTACCTTTTCGCCAACCTTGTCCTTCCCGACGAGTGGAAGCTGATCACCTATACCCGGGGAGTTTCACAGATCCTCGGCGGCTGGAAAGAGCCCCGGCCCATCGAGGAGGCAGTCATCACCGCCATCCGCGAACAGGAGAACAAGAAAGACCGCCTCATCCATTACTACCGCTTCAATCCCCAGGAGAGCGTCTACATAAGGTCCGGCCCCATGAAAGATCTCTACGGGATATTCGAGCGCTACGTCGACGACCGGGGCCGGGTGCGCATCCTCCTCAGCCTTATCGGCTATCAGGCCTCGGTGGAGCTGGAGGCGGAGCAAATCACGAAAGCCTAAGGGTTTGCCCCCGATTTCCCGGCGTGCTAAAATGCCGGGATATGTCGGTCGTTTCCCTCGTCATCAAAAGTCTGCGCCCCGAACAGTGGGTGAAAAACACCCTCGTGTTCGCTCCGTTGCTGTTCGCCCAGCTGGCGGGAGAGCCGGCAGCCGCGGGGCGCGCCGCTTTCACCTTCGCGCTCTTTTGTCTCCTCTCCGGGGGCGGCTACCTCCTGAACGATGTCCTGGACCGGGAGCATGACCGGACACATCCCCTGAAGAAGGACCGCCCCGTCGCCTCCGGGCACCTCTCCGCCACCACTGCGACCCGGGTGGGACTCTTTGCCGTCACCCTGGCCGTGGCGGCCTCCTTTCTCATCAGTAACATCCTGGTGATGGTCCTGGGCGGGTACTTGATTCTCGCGCTCACCTACTCCCGCTTCCTCAAACACCTGGTCATCATTGACGTCATGGCAATTGCGTCCGGCTTCCTGCTGCGGGTGGTCGCCGGGGCGGTGGCCATTCCCGTGGTCATGTCCTCGTGGCTGCTGCTCTGCACCACTCTTCTCGCCCTCTTTCTGGGGTTCGGAAAACGACGCCACGAACTGGTCCTTCTGGAAGTGAGCGCCTCGACCCATCGCCCCATTCTCACGGAATACAGCCCCTACTTCCTGGACCAGATGATCTCGGTCGTGACCACCTCCACCCTGGTGACGTATGCGCTCTACACTAT
>JAUVQV010000190.1 GCA_030597995.1 Candidatus Rokuibacteriota bacterium | reverse complement strand
TTGAACACCGGGGGCCCTCCCCCGGCGATCTTGAAAACGACGTGGCCGGGATCGTCTCTGCCCTCAGTCGACATGGTGTCGAGTTCACGATCGCGGATCGCTGGCTGAGCGCACGCTTGATCGAAGAGATCCCCTCCCCGCCGGGGAGGCCTCCGGCCTATCCGCGCCTGAACCCGCGGTACCCCTCCACGGTGATGAGCCGGCGGATCGTACCCCTCCCGGGTCTCGCTATTGCCGCCCGGAGCGAGGTGGCCGAGGAGTGTGCCGCACTGCTGGGAGAGATTTACAGAGGTGCCGCCATCAAGGAACGGATTGAATTCGCACGCTACACCCTCTTCGTGCTGCAGGGTGCTCCGAAAACCGGGCCCTCCGCTCCGGAACTGATCTGGAACGGGCACAGCGTGCTGAAAACCTCTCTGACGGCAGGAAGGGTCTACTAGCATGGACCCGGAGTGCACACCGTGGTGACGGACGGCTCTTCAGCTCCGGGCGTGATACTTGTTGACGCCCATGTCCACTTCTATAGGTGCTTCGATGCGCCCGGTTTTCTTGCGGCCGCCTCCGCAAATTTCTCGCTGGAGGCCCGGCGGAGAGGGTGGGACAATTTTTCCGCCCTCTTGCTGCTGGCGGAGACGTCCAACGATCGTTGGTTCGAACGACTGGCCTCGCGCCGTGTGAAGGGCTCAACCGGGGGGTGGACGTTTCGCAGGACAGAGGAGGCCGACTCTCTGATTGCCGAGGCCGACGGTTGTCGGAGCCTGACTCTGATTGCGGGCCGACAGATTGTGACCGCCGAAAGGCTCGAAGTGCTCGCTCTGGCAACACCGGAGTACTTCGCGGACGGCGGGGCTGTCGTCCCGGTGCTGAAGATGGTAAAAGACAGAGGGGCACTGCCGGTGCTCCCCTGGGGAGCTGGGAAGTGGCTGGGTCAAAGAGGAAAGCTCGTCCGTGAGGCACTGCAGCACGCACCACCTTCTCCGCTCTTCTGTGGCGATTCCTCCCAGCGCCCCGTGGTTTGGCCACGGCCGAGAATGTTCAGTCTGGCGGATCGCCTCGGCATTAAAGTGTTGGCCGGCAGCGATCCCCTTCCCCTGCCACCCGAAGCGGCCCGGGCCGGCTCCTTCGGCTTTTCCATGGCCGGCGCAATTTCTCCAAAGAGGCCGGCCCGGGATGTGCGGCGGCTGCTCTCGGACCGGGCGACAGCACTCACACCCTACGGGAGGCTCGAGAGACCGTTTCGTTTCTTCAGCAATCAGCTACGAATTCGCCTCGGGTGGACCGGCCGCGATGAAGATCCGGTCGAGGAGAGCCGCGGATGAGGTTCTCCGGCGGGAATCTCCGGGCCGGACGGATGAAACCGGAGCAGGTGAGGCCATGAAAATATTGATGATCGCTCCACAGCCGTTCTACCGGGAGCGGGGAACGCCCATCGCGGTGAAACTGCTGCTCGAGACGCTGAGCGAGGCCGGACATGAGGTGGACCTGTTGACTTACCACGAGGGAGAAGATCTGGAGATCCCGGGGTTGCGCATCATCAGGATCCCCCCACCGCCCCTGATCCGGAATGTCCCGATCGGCTTCTCGTGGAAAAAAGTGTTCTGTGACCTCTATGTCGCCGCCGTACTCGCGAGGTTGCTGCGCCGAAACGGATATCACGTCATCCACGCTGTCGAGGAGTCGATATTTCCCGCAGCCGCGATCAACTGCCTGTACCGGAAAAAGCTGGTGTACGACATGGACTCCCTGATGTCGGACCAACTCATCGAAAGGTGGGGGTTCTTGCGCCCGGCGCGGAGGGTGTTGTATTCCATCGAGCGGAGTGCGATCCGGCGGGCGGACGTGATCCTTCCGGTGTGTGAGAATCTCGCGGCGAGGATTCGCGGTTTTTTCCCTCCCCAGAGGATATGTGTCCTGGAAGACGTCCCTTTGCCGTCAGGGCCGGCAGGACAAGTCGTGGAAAATCTCCGGAGGGCTTTCGGGATCCGCGGTCTTTTGGCCCTCTATGTCGGGAACCTCGAGGCTTACCAGGGTATCGACCTCCTGCTGAAGGGATTCGCGTCTCTCCCGGCAGGCCACAACCTCGACCTCGTGATCGTCGGGGGAAGCGAAAAGGACATTGCGCGCTACCGCCAAATGGCAAAAGCGCTCGGCCTTGCCGGGCGCACACACTTCGCCGGTTCCCGTCCGGTGGAATGTCTGCACGAGTATTTGAGACAGGCGGACATCCTGCTTTCGCCCCGGATCAAGGGTGAAAACACGCCAATGAAGATCTACTCCTACCTGGCCTCGGGCCGGCCGATCCTGGCGACCGATATCGGCACGCACACCCAGGCCCTTGACGGCTCGTGCGCGGTGCTGGTCCCGCCGGAGCCGGGGCAGATATCGCTGGGGCTCGAGAGGCTGGAGAGCGACCCGGCTCTCCGGAAGAGACTCGGTGAGGCCGGGGAACTCCTGGCAAGGGAAAGATACTCGCGGGCCGCGTTTCGGAAGAAGGTCCTGGGCGTCTACGCCTCTCTCTCGTGACTAATCCGGTTAACTATCACAGTTATACCCGGTAAAATACAACCTGTTTTTCATACCATCAAGGTTCTTCTTTTGTTCCTTCATTGGCAATTTCTTAGAGTTTTATCGTGAATTTTACGGGCTAAAGGGCCTGGCTGGAAAAATTTCTATTTATCTCTTATACTTCAGGGTCTTACTAAATATCACGTCGGGTCGGGAAAAAAGAGTGAAAAGGGAACTTAAAAATCTTGCCGGTGAGACATTCGATGTCCTGATTCTCGGGGGGGGCATCCATGGTGCGGCGGCGGCGCGGGCGGCGGCGCTGCAGGGCTGGTCGGTGGCCATGATCGACCAGGGTGACTTCGGACATGCCACTTCCTCGAACAGCCTCAAGATCATTCATGGAGGTTTCCGGCACCTTCAGCACGCCGACTTCAAGAAGATGCGGGAGTCCGTCGTGGCCCGAAGACGCCTCCAGCGCATTGCGCCCCGCCTTCTGCGGCCTCTGGCATGTGCCGTGCCGACCTCCGGGTATGGGCTGCGCAGCAAGCTTGCCCTGAGTGCGGCCCTGGCGATAAATGACGCCGTAGGCTGGGACCGAAACCGGCACCTGCCCGAGGAGAGCCGGGTGCCTCGCGGCCGGCTGATATCGAGCCGGGAGCTGCTCAGGATCGCGCCTGGCATCAGCCGCCGGGGGCTGACCGGGGGGGCGGTCTGGTTTGACTGCCTGGCACAGGACACCGAGCGGCTGACCCTCGAGTTCGTCACCTCCGCCGTGGATCTCGGTGCCCGGGTGGCGAACTACGTCAGGGCCGAACGCTACCTGTTACAGGACAATGCGGTGGTAGGCGTGGAGGCCGGTGATGTCCTCTCCGGAGCGAAGTTCGACATCCGGGCCGAAGTCGTGGTCGAGGCG
>JAUVQV010000202.1 GCA_030597995.1 Candidatus Rokuibacteriota bacterium | reverse complement strand
GAAGATCGAGGAAACAAAAAGGGAAATCGAGAAGGTGCAGCGCCAGGGAGATCTCTCCCGGGCGGCCGAACTTCAGTACGGGCAGCTTCCGAAGCTCACGGCGGCGCTTGAAGTGGAAACGTCGCATCTTGCCGAGCTTCAAAAGGATGCCATGATGCTCAAAGAAGAGGTGGACGCTGAAGATGTAGCGGAAGTAGTCGCAAAGTGGACCGGAATCCCGGTTCAGAGAATGATGGAGGAGGAAGGGGAGAGGCTCCTGACCATGGAAGACCACCTGCGTCGGCGGGTGGTAGGACAGGATGAGGCCCTCCGTCTGGTAGGGGATGCAATTCGCCGCTCCCGCTCCGGGCTGTCCGATCCCAACCGCCCTATTGGGAGCTTTATCTTCATGGGTCCCACCGGCGTGGGGAAGACTGAGCTCGCACGCGCTCTGGCAGAGTTCCTTTTCGACCATGAGCAGGCCATGGTACGGATCGATATGAGCGAGTATCAGGAGAAGCACACTGTCTCGCGGCTTATCGGAGCCCCACCGGGCTATGTCGGGTTTGAAGAGGGGGGGCAGCTTACGGAGGCGGTCCGGAGGAGGCCTTATGCGGTGATCCTTTTTGACGAGATTGAAAAGGCCCATGCTGAAGTTTTTAACGTGCTCCTGCAGATGCTCGATGACGGGCGGCTGACCGACGGGCAGGGGCGAACGGTCGACTTTCGCAATGCCTTGATTATCATGACCTCGAACATAGGAAGCCAGCACATCCAGGAGCGCGCTGGAGATTATGAAGGTATGAAAAGTCTGGTCATGGAAGCGGTCCGCGCCCACTTCAAACCGGAGTTCCTGAACCGGGTTGACGAGTTTGTGATCTTCCGCGGATTGGACCGGGATCGGATCAAGGAGATTGTGGATATTCAACTCCGGTATTTGCGCCACCGCCTGAGCGAGAAGAAGATCGCACTGGAACTGACGGCCGGGGCCCGGGAACTCCTGGCCGAGGCGGGTTTCGACCCGGCTTTTGGGGCCCGTCCCCTGAAGCGGGCTATCCAGCGATTGATTCAGGACCCTCTGGCCAGGAAATTGATTTCCGGGGAAATCGGGGAAGGGGACTCAGTACTCGTGGACGCCGCCGGTGAAGAGATGGACTTCAGAAAAGAGTGAAGGATTTATTGACAGGATCACAGACCTTCCCTTAGAATTCGCTTGTATTAAATAAAATTAGGGGTAGTGGATGTGGCGCTGATAGTAAAAAAATTCGGCGGGACCTCGCTCGGCTCCACGGAGCGGATCAAGAGAGTGGCCCGCCTCGTGGCCGATTCCCGCAGGGGAGGGGATCGACTGGTGGTGGTAGTCTCCGCCATGCAAGGAGAGACCGACCGTCTCTACCGCCTGGCACAGAACGCCTCCTCCCGGCCGGACAGCCGCGAGATGGACATGCTCATTTCGAGTGGGGAGCGGGTGAGTATCGCCCTTCTCGCCATGGCCCTCCAGGACCTGGATTGTCCGGCACAATCCTTCACCGGTCGCCAGGTAGGCATCATCACCGACGAAGCATTTACCCAGGCCCGGATTAGGGAAATACGCTGCGAGCGGATATGGAAGGCTTTGAACGAAGGAAAAGTTGCCGTGGTCGCCGGCTTCCAGGGGATAACCCTGACGCAGGACGTCACCACTCTCGGCCGGGGCGGATCCGATCTGACCGCAGTCGCCCTGGCGGCGGCCCTGAAGGCCGATGTCTGCGAGGTGTATACCGACGTTGACGGGGTGTACACCGCCGACCCGAATATAGTCCCCGAAGCCAGAAAACTCAAACAGATCTCCTATGAGGAAATGTTGGAGATGGCTTCTCTCGGGGCGCAGATCCTCCAGACCCGGTCGGTGGAATACGCGGCAAACCACAAGGTACCGCTGCACGTCCGCTCCGCATTCGGTGAAGATTCCGGAACTATGGTAATTATGGAGGATAAAACTATGGAACAGGTGCTGGTGTCCGGTGTAACGCTAAGCAAAAACGAGTCGAAAATTACCATACAAGGCGTTCCGGACCGCCCTGGGATAGCGGCCAAGATCTTTATGCCGGTGGCCAAAGAGGGAATAGGGGTGGACATGATCGTCCAGAACGTCAGTCGGGATGGGACCACCGACATCACCTTCACCGTTTCGAAGTCCGACACGAAAAAGGCACAGGAAATTTTGGCCCCGGTCCTGGGAGAGATTTCCGCTTCCGGGGTGACCGCCGACGATCAACTGGCCAAGATTTCGATAGTTGGCATCGGAATGAGGACACACGCCGGTGTCGCAGCCAGGATGTTCAAAACCCTGGCTGACGAAAGCATCAACATTTACAGCATCAGCACGTCTGAGATAAAGATTTCCTGCCTCATCGAGTCTAAATACGGTGAACTGGCTCTTCGCGTCCTCCATGACGCCTTTGATCTCAGCACGGCTGTGGGGCCGAAGGACATAGACCTATGAAGCGAAATCGCCACATTCAGATCTACGACACCACTCTGCGGGATGGAGCGCAGGCTGAAGACATCTCTTTTTCCGTGGAGGACAAGCTCCGGATAACCCGTTCCCTGGATGAATTCGGAGTGCACTACATCGAAGGGGGCTGGCCCGGCGCCAACCCCAAAGATGTCGCCTATTTCAAGCAGGTACGAAAGCTCCATCTAAAGCATGCAAAAGTGGTGGCCTTCGGATCCACGCGGAGGGCCAACAAGAAGGCGAGCGAGGACGAGAACCTGCAGACCCTGGTCGATTCCCGCGCCCAGGTGGTCACAATCTTCGGCAAGAGCTGGGACCTCCACGTCAAGGATGTCCTCCGGATAAGCCTGAAAAAAAACCTGGCGATGATTGCGGACTCGGCGGCCTACCTCAAAGTGCGGGTACCGGAAGTGATATACGATGCCGAACATTTCTTCGACGGTTTCCGGCAGAACAGAGAATATTCCATGGCTACATTGCGGGCTGCGGCCAAGGGGAAGGCGGACTGTTTGGTCCTATGCGACACTAACGGTGGTTTCTCGACTCTGGAACTGATAGAAATCATTCGTAAAGTGAAAAAAATGCTTCCCAACGCGGTTTTGGGAATTCATGTCCATAACGACTCAGAGCAGGCCGTGGCAAATTCCGTGGCCGCGGTGGCGTCCGGAATCAACCATGTTCAGGGTACCATCAACGGCTATGGTGAGCGCTGCGG
>JAUVQV010000244.1 GCA_030597995.1 Candidatus Rokuibacteriota bacterium | reverse complement strand
GTCGAGGTCATCTGAAGAAGAGAATCGTAGGTCTCCACCCGGAAAAGATCCTCCACGCGAATGGTGCCGGGGCGGCAGAGCCGGCCGAGATCGTTCCGGAACAGGTCCACGATCATGACATTTTCGGCCCGGTTTTTCGTGCACGCCGCGAGACGGGAGGCGTGCACGGTGTCCTCCTCGAGGGTCCGGCCGCGCGGCGAGGTGCCCTTCATCGGCCGGACGGTCAGGTGCCGCTCCTCTTTTCGAAGAAAGAGTTCAGGTGAAAAAGAGAGAATATCCCGCCCTCCGGTCCGGAGAAGGGCGCTGTAAGGGACGGGCTGGCTGTCCCGCAGGGCGAGATAGAGCCCCGTCGGGGATCCCCGGAAGCGAAAGCGGTATTTCATCGTGTAGTTGACCTGATAGGTGTCGCCGGCGGCGATTCTCTCCTTGATGCGGCCCACCCCCTGCCGGTACTCCTCGGGGGTAACATTGAAACGGCCGCCCTCTATCTGAAACCGCCCCGCGGCCGTGCGGCCGGGGAGCCCGAAGGGAAACCGGGGCGTGAACACACCGTTCTGGTGATCGAAGATGTAGGGGTGCGAAAAGAGCGCCACCCAGAGGAGCGGGTAGCCGCCGGAGTACCGTGGAGTGATTGATGGCGCCATGAAGTATCCCAGCTCATAGGAAAAAAATCCCGCCGCCCACAACCCGCGTCTTCGGGCCGCCGCAATCCGATTCAGGCAGGACCTTACCTCCCCGGGCCGGTCGGTGCTGATCACCTCTACGGGATTCATAAAAACGTAGGAGAGGCGTTCCTCCCCCGAGACGCGGCTGGTTTCCAAAAGGACAAAAGGTCCCCGCTCCTCCAGGGCGGCCAGGAGCGATGCCGCCGGCAAGGTGTGGTGATGGATAAGTTTTTCAGTCCTCACGAGGACGATACCCGGCCCAAAAAAAATCCGGTGATGAGTTATTCCCGGCTCGAATCGCGATCCATATCCGTCCGGAGGATGGCCTGTGAATCCATCCGGTCCTGAAGGTTGGCCTGCCCGAACTGGTAGGTGCTCTTGAAATCCGCTTCCGCCTCCTGCTCCCGCCCGAGCTTGGTGTAGGCCGCACCCCGGCCGTAAAACGCGGCCGCATACCGCGGTTCCAGCTCTATGGCCCGGGAAAAGTCCTTGACGGCCTGCTGGTACTCTTCCCCCGCCATGCAGGCCATCCCCCGGCGGTAGAAGTAGCGGCAATTGCCGGGATCTATTTCGATGGCCCGATCGAAGTCCGTTATCGCCTCCTTGGTCCGGCCGTCGTTGAGGTGAGCCACTCCTCGATACACATAGACCTTGTCGTTGCCGGGATCGAGTTCGATAGCCTGAGAAAATCGTGAAATGCTCCCCTTGTTGTCCCCTTTACTCACCAGCAGCTGTCCTTCTTTGATTAACTCTTTGGCATCCATAATTCGCTCCCCCCAGACGATTCATTATTGTGAGGCCGGTGCGTCATTCCCCCTCGTCTCTTGCAGCCCCTCCTCGCCTCGCGACCGCAACCCCCGCTCCCGGCGGGCGAGGAGGCCGGGCATCAGAAAGAGCGTGGTGATCCACAAACAGAAGAGCCCGAGGCAGGCGAAGATGCCGAGGGAACGGAGCCCCGGATGTTTCGCGATGATCATGCCGGCGTATCCGACCATGGTCGTCCAGTTCGCTACGGAGAGAGGATCGAAGAGTTCCCTTTGGGTCTCTTTCGTGTCGTAACGCAATTCCCTCCAGCGGCGGTAATAGTGCACGCCTCCGTCGACACCCATGCCGAGCAGGGCCGGAATGACGACAACGTTGAAGAAATTCAGCTGCCGCCCCATGGCAGCCATGGCGCCGAGAGCCATGACCACCCCCCCCACCAGCGGCAACATTATCCACAGGGTGTCCTTGAGGGACCGGCGATAGAAGAAGACTATCAGAAAGACGCCCCCAAGAGTCAACCAGGCCAGCCAGAACGCTTCTCCCGTGACGATCCAGTAGATTTCGGCCATGACTATCGTTTCACCTACGGGGCCAATCACTCCCTCGGGATTTTCTATCCCGTACAGTTCTGCGGCGAAGGCCATGGCGTTTCTCCCGTCCTTCCGGTCCACGGCCGGATGGATCGACACCAGGAACCTTCCCGATCCATCCTTAGCCTGGAAGGCGCGCCTGACCACTGCAGGGATCTCCTCGAGGGACGGTGGAGCATCAGGAGCCTTCCAGTTCCGGAGATCCTCTATCAGTTTCCTCTGATCGGCATCGTCGATTCTGGCGGTCCACCGTCCGCTGAACTGGTCCCGGATGTCGTCCAAGAGGAGATAGCGCTCGGCGAGTTCATCCTCCCCGGGGGTAAAATCCCGCAGGCTCCTCACCCTGCCCAGGGTAGTGCCGGGTTTTTTCTTGGACTCCTTGAGCAGAAGGACAAGGCGGTCAAGTGAGGAGATGTCCTCGGCCAGGTAGACGGCACCCGGGGAGAGGGAGCTGGGGTAGATTTTTTTCATCATCTCCTTGGCCTCCCTGAGGCCGGGAATGG
>JAUVQV010000123.1 GCA_030597995.1 Candidatus Rokuibacteriota bacterium | reverse complement strand
CTAAGCACGAATCTCGAAATCCTAAACTGAGAAGATAAATCCTAATATCTAAATCCGAAATCCTAAACAATATCAAATGACCGAATATCGAAATCCAAAACACGAAACGCAAGGGTGCATGTTTGGGACATTAGATTTTTGTATTTTGTATTTGTTTAGGATTTCGATATTCGTGCTTAGTATTTAGGAGCTTGGATTTCGGATTTAGAGTTTAGGATTTACTGGCCCATTCTTTTGTTGCTTGATGGTTACAATTTCTTAGAATCGCATCATGAATTATGCTGGCTATGCATTACAACCGCACCGATTGGTTTTCATCCCCGGTGATTCAATCACCACGAAAAACTTCAGCCTCTCATCGGGGATCCGATATGAAAAATTGGGACTTTAACCAAAGACTCGTTCCACTGCGTACGACCATTTTTCAACTTAAGATAAACATATTCTACACAATCTTTCAACAGGCACTATCGCGCATATGAAAAATATAAATATACTTTTTGAGATTTTAACTTATTAATAGTATTCAATTTTTCTTGACATTATATACTGTCAACATTATATTGTGTACATGGCAGTGGTAAGGGTTTTCCACAAATACCGCGGCCTCAGTGACTTTACCTTGGAAAGCCTCACCGCCACAGCCCGAGGCCTGTTACCCCGGCTGGCCGAAAGACAACCACGCTACAAGGTCAGTGAACTCCCGACGGAGAGGACTATCCGCTTTTATATCTCGCGGGGGCTGGTGGATAAACCGATCGGAAGAAAGGGGACCTCCGCCCTCTACGGCTACCGCCACCTCCTCCAGATCCTGACCATCAAATACCTCCAGTCCGAGTACCTTCCGCTCCATAAAATTCATTCTCTCATCCAAGGACGAAGCAACCGGAACCTGGAGCTGTTTCTCCCCGAGGGCGCCACTGCCGTGGCACCCGAGTTTCACTACCTCGATCTCGGAAGGAAATTCCGTCCCCCTCACGAGCCGCGCCTCACCACCGGTGGGGATGAAAGAACCCGCGCACTGCAGCCCTTGCACCCCGCAGTGACCCAGAACGATCATGCCCCGACCGCCGACCGTGGCGGGCATCAGTCCACGGACGCCTCCGAGCGCTGGCACCGCCTGCTGATCGCCCCCGGGATGGAATTGCACCTGCGCCACGACATCCGAACCCCCCGTGATTCCACGGAGCTGGAAAGGTGGCGCGAGGAATTTTTCCGGACCCTCGAAAAGCTCCGCCGTGGCTAGACAGAAAAATAGCCCTCACCTGAATAATGAATAATGAAGGCCCGGCACCTCACTCTATGCGGTGTCCCGCATCGTAACCCGGAGGACTTCGGCGATGCTGGTAATGCCGTTCGAGATCTTCCGTATGCCGGACTCCCGCAGGGTATGCATCCCCTCCTTCCGGGCGGCGGCAAGGAGGGAAGAGTGATCCGCCCCCCGGTGGATAAGATTACGGACACCCGGGGAGACACCCATCAATTCGAAGAGGGCGATCCGTCCCAGAAATCCGGTGAAGCGGCAATGAGAGCAGCCCCTTCCCCGGCGGAGGCGAATCCCCTCCTTGACTTTGAGGGCCAGAGAAATCAGCTCCCCCGATGTCGGAGCATACTCCTCGATGCAGTGGGGACAGATGCGCCGCACCAGGCGCTGTGCTGCGACTGCCAGCAAGGTCGTTCCGGTCAGGTAGGCAGGTATGCCCATGTCGGCCAGGCGCGTGACGGCGGTCGGGGCGTCGTTGGTGTGAAGGGTGGACAGAACGAGGTGACCCGTCAGGGCAGCCTGGATGGCGTTCTCGGCGGTTTCACTGTCACGGATCTCGCCCACCATGATGATATCCGGATCCTGCCGCAAAATGTGCCGCAGGGCCTGGGCAAAACTCAGGCCGATCTGCGGCTGCACCCCCACCTGGTTGAATTCCTCGTGGATCATCTCGATCGGGTCCTCGAGCGTAATCACGTTCCGTTCCTCGGTCGCGAGGCGCGCCAGCGTGGAGTAAAGGGTGGTGGTTTTACCGCTTCCGGTCGGGCCGGTCACCAGAATAACGCCGTGCGGCTGAGCGACGGCCTTGCGGTACTGCGCCAGCTGGACCGGGTCGAAACCGAGCTGAGAGAGGTCCTGGAGAAGAACTTCGGGGTCGAAGATCCGCAACACCACTTTCTCCCCGAAGGCGGTCGGCAGGGTCGAGACGCGGATCTCGAAATCCCGCCCCCGGTGTGCGACCTTGATCCGGCCGTCCTGCGGCCGCCTCCGCTCGGCGATGTCGAGGCGCGAAAGCATCTTGATCCGGGAGACCATGGCCGGATGAATCACCAGCGGCACATGGTGGATAGTCTGGAGGATCCCGTCTATCCGGAAACGAATGCGGGATTTTTCCCGCCTGGGCTCCAGGTGAATATCGCTCGAGCGCTGGTCGAACGCGTAGGTGAAGAGAAAGTCCACGGCGTTGACGACGTGCTGGTCGGTGGCCTCCATGTCCTTGACCGACTTCAAGCGGACATACTGCTCCAGACTGGAAAGGGCACCGACCGCCGGGATCATAACCTGCTCCGCCTTGACCACCGAGGACTTGAAACCGTAGAACTCGGTGATGATCTTGAGGATGTCGCTCTTGGTGGCCACCACCGGACGAATCCGGTAGCCGGTGGAACGGGCGATATTTTCCAGTCCTTCAGCATTGAAGGGGTCGGCGGTGGCCAGGTTCAGGACATCTCCTTCGAGGGACAGGGGAACCATCAGATGGCGGACCGCGAAGGCGCGGGGGATGGTGCGGGTGACGAGATCAAGATCGAGACGCAAGGGATCGATCCTCTGGAAGGTAAGGCCCAGAGATTGGGCCACGGCCCGGTAGAGATCACGCTCGCCGATGAGCCGGCGTTGGTCTTTCTCGGAGCGCAGCTTCAGGGAGACGATAAAACTCAAAAGGTCCGCCTCACTCGCGGCCCCCGGGGCCTCATTTTTCCCCTTCTCCGGAGGTTTCCGACCCCGGGCTCTCCCTTTGGTGCCGGTCTCCAGACGGCGGGTAATTTCCCCGGTCTGGGTCTCGGAGATCACTCCGGTCCCGGCCAGGATTTCCAGAAGGTTTTCGTTGGTCGTCCGCATTGAGGAATGTCTCAATTCCCTCACGAACGGATGATTACACCAGGGTGGAGATGTCCAGAACGAGAATCGTTCGGCTGTCACCCATAATGGTCACCCCGGCCAATCCCCGGACTTTTTTCAACGGCGAGCCGAGGGGCTTTATCACCGTCTCGTAGGTGCCTACCAGACGATCCACGGCCAGGGCCACCAGTCGGCCCCCGAACTCCGCCAATGCCACCTGGAAGGATTCCTCCCTCTCGAGGTCGCGCGCCGGGAGACCGAGCACCTGCCCCAGATCCAGCAAAGGCACTATCCTCTTCCCCCACTTCATGACCGGTTTTTTCTGCGACCACTGGACCGCATTCGGTTTCAGTTCCGTAGTATGCGCGATGTGCGACACGGGCAACCCGAACTCCTGCCCGCGGACGTCGACCAGTAGGATCTGAATGATGGCCAGTGTCAAAGGGAGGCGCAGAGTGATCTGGGTGCCGCGACCGGGATTGGAATCGATCAGAACGGTACCCCCGAACGACTCCACCTTGGCCTTCACCACATCCATCCCCACCCCTCGGCCCGAGACATCGCTAACCTCGGAGGAGGTGCTGAGCCCCGCCAGGCAGGACAACAGCAGCAGTTCCCGGTACGCCATGGCGGCGGCTTTCTCCGGCGTAATCAAGCCCCGCTCCAGGGCAACCTGTCTGATCTTTTCAGGGTTCATTCCCCGGCCGTCGTCTTCCACCATCACCCATACCCAGTCTCTCTCCCGTCCGGCGCGGAGGCGGATAGAGGCGCGCACCGGTTTCCCGGCCGCCCGGCGTTCCTCCACCGCTTCCACCCCGTGGTCGATGGCGTTCCGGACGATGTGGATGAGCACGTCGTTCATCTCCTCGAGGATGGCACGGTCCAGCTCAATACCCTTGCTGAGAATCTCAAAACTCACTTCCTTGCCCCCCTGATGGGCAAGGTCCCGCACTATCCTGGGGAGCCGGTCGGTGATGAGCTCCAGCGGCATCATCCGGACCGCCATGATAGTATCCTGGAACTCCCTCACCAGTACGCGGAGCCGACCCAAGGCCTGCTGGAGTGGTTCGTTCTCCAGACCCCGGCCGATCTCCTGCAACCGTCCCCGATTGATGATCAGCTCGCCGACGATGTTGATCAAGTCATCAAGAATCCTGGTATCAACACGAACCGTGGTGGACTTCCGGGGAAGGTACCTCTCCATACTCTGGCCGGCAGTGGCCGTCTTCTCAACCGTTGCCTCCCGGGAGACCCGGATCGAGGATTCCGTCCAGGCAGTGGTTCCCTCCGCAGCAGTTGACCCCTCCGTGTCTCCCCCATCGAACTTGACGTTGCGGATCTGAATCTCCTGGACTTCGGGAATCGAGAGGATCTGACCCTGCAGATCTTTCTCCAGCCTCTCGGTCATCAACAGCGCCTCCACCACTTCGCGGCTGTCCCCCGCACGAACTTCTTCCAGGGTAGGAACAGATTGGATCAGAACGCCTTTCTTGGACAGGCGGCCGAGGACCACGAAGTTCCGAGCCGCCAGAGCCGGAGTGTCTCTGGCAATCCGTACCTGGCAGGCATAGGGCGTCAGCCCTTTTTCCAAACACTCCCGGACCATCTCCAGCTTCT
>JAUVQV010000229.1 GCA_030597995.1 Candidatus Rokuibacteriota bacterium | reverse complement strand
GCCTTCAGAAAGTTCCGCCCCAGGCGCCGGACCAGCCCCTCGATAGCCCTGGCCTCGAGCTGCAACGTGGTGCGGGCGCGCTGGAGAATCTTGCGGTCAGTGGCGTTCACGACGTTTCCCGGAGGCGGGAGATCTTCACCAGTTGCGGCCAGAGAGCCTCCAGAGCGCGGATGGAAATACTGTTCGGCCCGTCGCTCTTGGCGGTCTCGGGGCGGGGATGCACCTCGAAAAAGAAGGCGTCGCACCCCACGGCGGCCGCGGCCCGTGCCAGAAAAGGAATCATCTCGCGCCTCCCGCCGGAGCGCCCGGAATCCCCCCCGGGCAGCTGGACACTGTGCGTGGCGTCGAACACCACCGGCGTCCCCAGCGCTCGCATGATCGGCAGGGAACAGAAATCCACCACCAGCCGGTGATAGCCGAAAGAGGTCCCGCGTTCGGTGACCAGGATTTTCCGGTTGCCGGTAGAGTAGGCCTTCTGAAGCTGGTAGCGGACGTCCTCCGGAGCCATGAACTGGCCCTTTTTGATATTGACCGCTCGACCACTGGCGGCGGCGGCGAGCACGAGGTCGGTTTGACGGCAGAGAAAGGCCGGGATCTGCAGAACATCGGCCACGGCGGCCGCCGGAGCGACCTCCGCCGCGCTGTGGACGTCGGTCAGGACGGGGAGCCCGGTGCTGTTCTTTATCCGGGCCAGGATCTCCAGCCCTTTTTTCAATCCCGGGCCGCGGAAGGAGCGTAGCGAGGTCCGGTTCGCCTTGTCGTAGGAGGCTTTGAAGATCAGAGGGGCTCGGAGGCGCGAGGCGGCCTCGGCCAGCTTCCGGGCCAAAGAGAGGCTGAAGCCGACTCCTTCCAGCACGCAGGGGCCGGCGACCATAACCATGGGGTGGCCGGGACCGATCTGAATCTTTCCAACCTGTACCGGAGTGATTGCGTGCTTCCCTGGCGCCCGCAGGCTATGACTCTTCTTTCTCAGCGGCATGCTCTACCGGACGGATTGACCCGTTTGCCCAGTACTCCACGGAGGCCCGTACAAAACCTCTGAAGAGCGGGTGAGGCATCCAGGGGCGAGACTTGAACTCCGGGTGGAACTGGCAGGCGAGGAACCAGGGGTGCGAGGCGAGTTCGATTATCTCGACCAGCTCCCGTTCCGGGAAGATTCCGGTCGAGAGCATCCCGGCTGCGGCAAAACGCTCCCGATAGGCGTTGTTGAATTCGTATCGGTGGCGATGTCTCTCCTGGATTTCTTGCCGGCCGTAAGCCTGTGAGGCGCGAGATTCCTCCCGGATGCGGCAGGGATACGATCCCAGACGCATTGTTCCACCCTTTTCGGTCACTTCCTTCTGTTCGGGAAGGAGGTCGATTACCGGGTGCGGAGTTTCAGGATCGAACTCGGAGCTATTGGCCCGGTCCAATCCCAGTACGTTCCTGGCGAACTCCACCGCCGCACACTGCATCCCGAGACATATGCCAAAGAAAGGGAGATGGTTCTCACGAGCGTACCGGATCGCGTCCACTTTGCCCTCGATTCCCCGCACTCCGAAGCCGCCGGGGACCATCAATCCCTGCACCCCCGCCAGGAAGTTCTCCGGCCCCCTCTTCTCCACCTCTTCGGCGTCCACCCACCGCAGTCTTACGGTTACCTGATTGGCGATCCCGCCGTGGGTGAAAGCCTCCGAGAGACTTTTGTACGACTCCCGGAGATCGACGTATTTCCCCACCACGGCGATCTCCACCTCTCCCTGCGGGTGCCGGATGCGACGGACAATTTCCGTCCACTCGGAAAGATCGGGCCGCTTACTCCAGATATTGAGGAGTTTGGCGATCTTCTCATCGAGACCCTCTCGGTGCAGGACCAGGGGGACCTCGTAGATGCTCTCCACGTCCTTGGCGGTTATGACGGCATCGGGATCTACGTTACAGAAAAGGGCAATCTTGGCTTTGAGCTCCGGGGGGAGAAACCGGTCGGTCCGGCACAGGATGATATTGGGCTGAATGCCTATCTCCCGGAGGGCCTTGACGCTGTGCTGGGTGGGTTTGGTTTTGAGTTCCCCGGCGACGTTGACATGGGGCACGAGGGTAAGGTGGACGGAGATGGCGTTCTCCACTCCGACCTCCCACTGAAACTGCCGGATCGCCTCCAGGAAGGGCTGGCTTTCGATGTCCCCCACGGTGCCCCCGATTTCCACAATCACCACGTCCACGTCGTCGGCAACCTTTCTGAACGCGGCCTTGATTTCGTCGGTGATGTGGGGAATGATTTGCACGGTCCCCCCGAGGTAGTCCCCCCGCCGCTCCTTGGTGATCACGGAGTAGTAGATCTGGCCGGTGGTGAAATTGTTGTCCCGGGTCATCCGGGCGCGGGTGAAACGCTCGTAGTGCCCGAGATCGAGGTCGGTTTCGGCCCCGTCGTCGGTGACGAACACCTCCCCGTGCTGCAGAGGATTCATAGTGCCGGGGTCGATGTTGATGTAAGGATCGAGCTTCTGGAGGGTTACCGTCAGGCCCCTGCTCTCCAGGAGGACGCCAATGGATGCGGAGGCCAGGCCCTTTCCGAGGGAAGAAAGTACACCACCGGTGACGAAGATGTACTTGGGTTTCATTACAACCCGTTCTTAAATGCTTCCCGAATCCATGTTTTTGTAGTTATATTATTATCATCGTGGCTTTAATTGTCAAATGAACCGACTGTAAAACCCTGAAGCCGAGGGGCCGGAGGGGAGACCAACTGCAACTGCCGGTGACGGAGAACACTCAACTCTCTAGAAGGTCCGTCTGGTTGATCAAGGTCGGACAGTGGCTCCGCATGGCGCGGCCTTCGTTTCTGC
>JAUVQV010000184.1 GCA_030597995.1 Candidatus Rokuibacteriota bacterium | reverse complement strand
CTCAATCATCATATATAAATAGGATTAATCCTAACGTTGTTAACTATATTCCTACATCCATTCTTGGGGTCCAAGCGCGGATATCTCGGCTACAGAGCGCGCGATCTTGAGCACCTCGTCTTCGCTGTCCTTCTCCTGAAACATGGAGATGAGCTCATCCAGGTGCTCCTCGAGAAAATGGGTGGAAAACTTTCCCGACCTGAACTCCGGATACCGGATGATGCTCAACAGGAGCGGCTGCAGAGTCTTCACGCCCTCGACCCGGAGGCTCCTGCTGAGGACGCGGTCCATGACCCTGATGGCGTCTTCCCGGTGCGCCCCGGCGGTCATGATCAACATGAAGAGTGAGTCGTAGTAGGGGGGAATGTCCGCTCCCTCGTACACCCCGGACGATATCCGCACATTGTATCCCTCCGGGATCTGGAGACGACTGATCGCACCGAAGGAAGGTCCTAAGGTTTTCGGGTCTTCGGCGTTCAGGCGCACTTCCAGCGCCCATCTGTTGGGGCGGATTTCGGATTGGTCCAGGAGTATCTTCCCCCCCGCGGCCACATCCAGCATGATGCCGACGATGTCCAATCCGGTGATCAGCTCGGTCACACCGTGTTCCACCTGCAACCGGGTGTTGACCTCCAGAAAGTAAAATTTATTGGTCGCGGAATCGAAGATGAATTCCACGGTGCCGGCGGAGCGGTAGCCTATCTCGCGCATCAGGCGGGTGGCGGTGGCACAGATTTCCTGGCGGAGATCTTCATCGAGAGAGGGCGAGGGCGCCTCTTCGACGACCTTCTGGTTCCGCCTTTGAATGGTGCACTCTCTTTCGTGAAGGTGGATCACCTTCCCGTAATCGTCGGCGATAACCTGCACCTCGATGTGCCGGCCGTGCTCGATGTATTTCTCGACCAGCACCGCGTCGTTGTCGAAGGCCTTTTTCGCCTCGGAGCGGACCTGGGAAAATGCCTGCTCCAGTTCGCTCTCCTTCCCGACCCGCATCATCCCTTTTCCACCACCGCCGGCGGCGGCTTTTACCATAATGGGGAACTGCACCTTCTCGTCCTTTATCCACTGCTTGATCCGGGCCACATCGGTGACACCGGTGATGCCTGGGATGGTGGGAACGGCGGCCTGCTCGGCAAGTCTCTTGGCCTCGATTTTGTTTCCCATGGCCTTGATAACCAACGGCGGCGGCCCTATCCAGACCAGTCCGGCGTCAACCACCATCTGGGCAAACTCACCGTTCTCTGCCAGAAAGCCGTATCCCGGGTGTATCGCATCAGCCTGGCTCTGAAAGGCGGCCTCGATTATTCTTTCCTTGTTCAGGTAGGACTCCGCCGGCGGCGCCTCGCCGATGTGCACCGCGGAATCCGCGAGCAACACATGGTACGCCAGGCGGTCCGGGGTACTGTACACCGCCGCGGTCGGGATCCTCCGGTCCCGGCAAGTGTGCATAATCCTGACCGCCGAGACTCCCCGGTTCGCAATCAGCACCCTCTTCAAAAAGGTGTCAGGTCTTGACATGTGACACTAGTCCCCTGGTCAGTCGTGAGAGGTTCTTGTCCTGTGCCATTTCTTTTTCCATTCTGGCCGATGACTTGCTCACAGAGCTGTAGTGAAGCCCCCCGAACAACTTCCCTATTTCACGATTATTTATTGCGGAATACCGCTTGATCAGATACAACGCCACTTTCCGCGCCTTATTGCCTCTCCCCCCAGGCTCCGTAACCTTTTCCTCTTCCACCTTAAACGCCGACGCGACCGCGTGTATTATCTCCTTGGGCTTCACGGCGTTTTTGATTTTTTTCCGCTCAACGATTTCCTGGCTGATCGGCTCTCCCTTGACATAGGCTCTTGTTTTTTCAAGAAACACTGCATCCCCAAGCAACATTTGCCCGTAAATCTTTTTCAGGGGATTCTCCTGCTTTTCCGTAATTCCCTGCTGAATAAACTCCCGGTACTTTTTTCGTGCGTGAGCCCTGTCGTGCCCAAATCTGGACAAAACCCAGGCATATTCCACCCACGGGACTCCCTTTCCTCTCCAAAGATACCCGGGGTAACTGCTCCACGGATACTGTTCCGGTCGCTCCACCACCTTCGCCCTTACAGGATTCAAGTGGATGTACCTGCTGAGTTCCAGAAGATAGGCCTCCCTGTCAACAAGAATTGCCTTGTATCTCCCCTGAAACAGATGGCCGGTGCGCTTATACGTGCGGTTGAAATATCCGGTATAACCGCTATTGAGGCCGTGCATGACCTTCGTCAGATTGCCCAGAGGGGTTTCCAGAATCAGATGATAGTGGTTGTCCATAAGGGCATAACTGTGGATGAGGATGCCGTGACGCTCGTGATAGCTTTCCAGCATTTCCAGGAATTTTGTCCGATCGGAGGAACTCAGATAAAGCTTCTTCCGGTCATTTCCGCGGCTCGTTATGTGGTAGAGCGCGCCCGGATATTCGATTCTCAACGGCCTTCCCATAGGCCGTGGAGCTTATTACATCCCTCCCCTTATGTCAAATGTCAAGACCTGACACCTTTTCGCTTCCAGCTTTTTTTGACTTCGGCGAGATCGTCGGAGTTGTGCCAGACGACCGGGATCTTGTAGCCGATCAGCTCCTCGATGGCCTCCAGGGAGTAGACGAACTCCTCGTCGGCGAGGGAGATGGCTTTCCCCGAAGCCCCGGCGCGGGCCGTCCGCCCGATGCGGTGGACGTAATCTTCCGGGTCCTGCGGCAGGTCCCAGTTCACGACGTGGGTTACCCCTTCAACGTGCAACCCCCGGGAGGCGACATCGGTCGCCACCAGAATCGGCAGCCTCCCGCTCTTGAAGTCTTCCACCAGCCGCAGGCGCCGCCTCTGCTCCAGATTCCCGGTCACGGCCCGGGCCCGGAAGCCGTGGTGCTCGAGGAGCCGCGCCACTTTCTCGGCCTCGATTTTCATGTTCGAGAAAATCAGCACCCGCTTCCAAGGTTCCCTCTTCAGGAGGCCCAGAAGCAGGGCCGGCTTTTCCTCCCGCGAGACGTGGTAGAGGACATCCTCCGCCTTCTCGGCGGTGAGCTTTTCCGGGCTGGCGGAGATCTGTGTCGGGAGGTTCATGTACTCATAGGTCAGTTCCATCACGCGCCAGTTCAGGGTGGCCGAAAAGAGCATGGACTGGCGCCGGTCGTAGGGAGGCAGGCGCCGCAGGATGAAGCGCAGGTCCCGGATGAACCCCATGTCGAACATCCGATCGGCCTCATCGATCACCAACATCTCTATCCCCTCTGGCCGCCACACCCCCTGTTTCAGATAATCGATGAGTCGGCCCGGGGTGCCGATCAGAAGCTCCGGCCCTTTCAGAAGGATCTGCCGCTGTCGCTCGTAGTCCACCCCCCCGAACGCGACCGCGATGGATAGGCCGGTATGACCGCCGAGCAGGCGGGCGTCGCTCTCAATCTGCACGGTGAGTTCCCGGGT
>JAUVQV010000008.1 GCA_030597995.1 Candidatus Rokuibacteriota bacterium | reverse complement strand
GGCTTGTTCCGAAAAAAGTTTTACGGATTTCAGGCTCAGGTCGATGTCATATTTGAACGCTCTATTTTGCGAACCACCGCTGAAAAAGCGTTGCGATTTCGAAAAGTAAACGATCGCAGGATAGTCGGTGAAGACCGAACGATAAGATACCCCAAGGAGGATCAACATGGCTCATCCCAAGAGGCGGCATACGAAGTCCCGGCGGGATCAAAGGCGATCCCACCACAAACTGGCGCCGGTGAATCTTTCTCCCTGTCCGCAGTGCCAGCAACTCAAACTGCCCCACCGAGTGTGTCTGCAATGCGGTTACTACAAGGGTGTGGAAATCATCCAGCCCGCAGAGGAATAGCTCCCTTCCGGGATCCGAGACATGACCATTGCCGTTGATGCCATGGGGGGTGATCGTGCCCCCTTTGTTGTAGTCCAGGGGGCGGTGGAGGCGGCGCGCGAGTACGGCCACTCCATAATCCTTGTCGGAGACCGTGAAATCGTCCAGGCGGAGCTCGACAAATACAGAGCTGAGGATCTCCCGATCACGATAAAGCACGCCGGCGAGGTGGTAGCCATGGACGAATCCCCCTCGCTGGCGATCCGCAAGAAGAAAAACTCCTCCATCCGCTTGGCCGTGGATTTGGTCAAGAACGGTGAGGCCCGGGCCGTGGTCTCGGCCGGAAATACCGGAGCGGCCATGGCAGTCTCCAAGTTCCGCTGGGGGTGCTTGAAAGGAGTGGAAAGGCCGGCTATTGCCGTTATTTTGCCCACCCTGAAAGGCGTGACCACCCTCCTGGACGCCGGGGCTACGATTGACTGCAAGCCAAAACATTTGGTGCAGTTCGCAATTATGGGCGAGGTGTATACACGTTATATCTTGCGCAAGCCGGATCCGCGTGTGGCCCTCCTCAATATCGGGGAAGAGGCCGGAAAGGGAAATGACGTTATCCGGGGGGCTTTCTTGGCCCTCAATCGAGCTACTTTAAACTTCATCGGCAACCTCGACGGCAAAGAGGTTTACCAGGGGAGAGCCGACGTAATCGTCTGCGATGGGTTTGTCGGCAACGTCGCCCTGAAGATCAGTGAGAGTGTGGCCGAAATGGTCGGGAGTTTGCTCCGGGAAGAGCTGAGCCGGAGGTGGTGGAACCGCTTTGCCCTCCTCATACTGAAGCCGGCTTTCCGCAACTTTAAAAAGTCATTGGACTATTCCGAGCACGGGGGTGCCCCGCTCCTCGGGGTGAACGGCATCTGCATCATCGCACACGGCGGGTCAACAGCCAAAGCCATCAAAAACGCCATTCGGGTGGCGGGAGAATTTATGAAGAACCGGCTCAACGAGCACATCATAGATGAACTCGAGGCCCGTTACGAACTCAAGGAGATAGATTCCAAAGAGGTGCCGTTCTGGAATCAAATGAAAGATAAGACCCGGACCATCTGGGGGGATCAGATCCGAAAGCCTTTTCAGGATGTGCGGGAGGACGATTCCTGAGGATGGGTGGTCGGCTGCGCAGCAAGATCGTGGGCACCGGTTCCTATGTCCCCGAAAAGATCCTGACAAACCATGACCTTGAAAAAATGGTTGCTACCAGTGATCAATGGATCGTCACCAGGACCGGGATACGGGAGCGGCGCTTGGCGGCCGGCCATCAGGCGACCTCCGATCTGTGTTACGAGGCTGCCCGGCCGGCCCTGGAGATGGCCGGGATCAAGGGGAAGAATCTCGACCTTATTGTAGTGGCCACGTACACTCCCGACGCCCCACTCCCCTCAACGGCTTGTTATCTCCAGAATCGATTGGGAGGAAAAAGGGCAGCCGCCTTTGATCTGCAGGCGGCCTGCACCGGATTTATTTACGGCCTGGCAGTAGTCGACTCCATGCTCCGCTCCGGGGCCTACGAAAACTGCCTGCTGGTGGGAGGGGAGTTGATTACCCGCCTGCTCAACTGGAAGGATCGCGGCACCTGCATTCTTTTTGCGGACGGAGCTGGGGCAGCCGTTCTCGTGCCTTCCAGGAAGGGCCGTTCGGCCGTGCTGTCCACCCACCTGTTCGCCGATGGCGCCAAGGCCGACCTTTTGAGCATCCCGGCCCCCGGTTCGAGGATTCCACTTTCCACCACAGTCATAAAAAAGAACCTCCACACGATACGAATGCGAGGCAATGAAACTTTTAAGATGGCGGTAAAGGGCATGACCCAGGCTGCCCAGCGAGCGCTTCAGGAGAACCGCCTTTCAGGGAATGATATCGCGCTCTTTATCCCTCACCAGGCCAACCTTCGAATCATCGAAGCTACGGCCAGGAGATTGAAGGTCCCGATGTCCAAAGTCCTGGTGAACATTGACCGCTTCGGCAACACTTCAGCCGCGACAATCCCGATTGCCCTGGATGAGGCGGTCCGCACCGGACGGATCAAAACCGGAGACTTGATCCTGATGGATGCCTTCGGGGCAGGTTTCACATGGGGTTCGGCCCTGATACGCTGGTGAAAACCGGTGCGGTCCCAGCTCACGTACGGGGCGGGATCAGAAATGCAGTGACTAATGAAGAAAGGATGTTATGGACTACTTCTTGAATGAGCAACAGGTTATGATCCGGGACTTGGCCCGGCAGATTGCCGTGGAGAAGGTCCTGCCGGTTCGGGCGGAGCTGGACGAGCGAGAAGAGTTTCCCTGGGAGATCATGAAGGCCTTGGCGGCCTCGGACCTCTTTGCGCTTTTCGTCCCCGAAGAGTACGGAGGATTGGGAGGTGGGGCCCTGGATCTCTGCCTCGTCGTGGAGGAGCTCTCTCGAGTCTGCGCCGGGGTGGCGGTGTCTTACGCCTCCAGTGCCCTCGGGGCCTTCCCCATTATCATCGCCGGCTCCGAGGAACAAAAGGCCCGCTATCTGCCGGATATCGCCGCCGGCCGGAAACTGGCGGCTTTTGGCCTCACCGAGGCCGGTGCCGGCAGTGACGCCGCGGGGATCAGGACCACGGCTCGCCGGGACGGCGACGGCTACATACTGAACGGGACCAAGCAGTGGATTACCAACGGCGGGGAAGCCGAAGTCTACTCGGTGATAGCCATGACCGATCGCTCCCGCGGAAGCCGTGGTGCCAGTGCCTTCGTTGTCGAAAAGGGGACGCCGGGATTCTCGTTCGGCAAGAAGGAAAAAAAGATGGGCATCCGGACTTCGGCCACCCGGGAATTGATTTTCGAGGACTGCCGCCTTACACGGGAAAACCTCCTGGGCCGGGAGGGAACGGGATTTATTACGACCATGAAGAACCTGGACAAGAGCCGTCCCGGAATCGGGGCCCAGGCCCTTGGCATCGCCCAGGGGGCCTTTGAGGAGGCCGCGCTCTACGCCCGGGAGCGGGTCCAGTTCGGCAAACCGATCTCCTCTTTCCAGGCCATACAGCACATGCTGGCCAATATGGCCACCAAGATCGAGGCCGCGCGGGCCCTGGTGTACTCCGTGGCCCGCTTCATCGACGGCGGATCCAAGGACATTGGTGTGGAATCTGCCATGTCAAAGCTGTTCCCCTCCGACATGGCCATGGAAGTTACCGTGGATGCCGTTCAGATCCTGGGGGGATACGGCTATATGCGGGAATACCCGGTAGAGAAGATGATGCGTGATGCCAAGATCACTCAGATCTACGAGGGTACGAACCAGATTCAGCGCAACGTCATCGCCCTGGGGATAATCAAAAGATTCGCCAGCCAGAGGTAGGTAACGATGAGGGTAGTGGTGTGCATCAAGCAGGTTCCCGACACGGCCCACGTCCGGATTAATGATCAGACGATGACCATGGAGCGGGAAGGGGTTCCGGCAATCGTCAACCCCTATGACCTGTACGCTGTGGAGGAAGCCCTGCGCGTCAAGGAAAAGCTGGGCGGGTCGGTCATTTCCCTCAGCATGGGCCCGCCGCAGGTCGAAGAGGCGCTCCGGGAGGTGTGCTCCATGGGGGTCGACGAGGGGTACCTCCTGACGGACCGCGCATTCGCCGGGGCAGATACCCTGGCGACTTCCTATACCCTCTCCCGCGGACTGGCAAAGATAGGGGAGTACGACCTGGTCTTTTGCGGCAAGCAGGCCGTAGATGGAGATACGGCCCAGGTTGGACCTGAACTGGCAGAACACCTGAACCTTCCCTTCATCGGCTTTGTGCGGCGGATCCGCGAGATTCGACCGGGTTTCTTGTGCGCTGAAAGGATGACCGACGAGGGGGGTGATGCCGTGGAATCCTCGCTCCCGGCAGTGCTTTCGGTGGTCAAGGAGATCAACGAACCGCGTCTTCCTTCCCTGAGGGGAAAGATCAGGGCCAGGAGCTTTGCCCCGGTCCGGTGGGGAGTCGGCGACCTGGAGATAGATACGGCTCGCATCGGCTTGGAGGGCTCACCGACCCGGGTTATTCGGGCCTTCACTCCCGAACCGAGAGGGCAGGGAGAGATGCTGGAGGGAGACAGTGCCGCCGTGGCTGCCCAGCTTGCGGAAAAGATACGGCGCCTGGGAGTGTGTTGATGGAGATACGGGTTCTCACTGACCAGTGCACGGCCTGCGGGGAATGTGTCACGGCCTGCCCGATCGCCGCCATCGTGCTCCGGGAAGACGTCGCCGCTATTCTGGAGCATTGCAATTTCTGCGGACTCTGTATCCAGGCCTGTCCGGTGGAGGCGATAGAAATGTCCGGCCCGGAGCCTGCGACAACGTCAGACCTCGAATCTTTCCGGGGGGTCTGGATTTTCGCAGAGCAGAGGAAGGGCCGCCTGACCGGTGTCGCCCAGGAACTTTTGGCGCAGGGGCGGGTGCTGGCTGACAGCCGCGGGACCGAGCTGACCGCAGTGGTCTTCGGCCGCGGGCTCGATGGGATGGCTCAAGAATTGATCGACCTCGGGGCGGACCGGGCCCTGGTAGCCGATCACCCAATGCTGGAGTTGTTTCACGACGATGCCTTCGCCGGAGCGTTGGCTGCTCTGGTCCGGGAGTATCGCCCGGAAATAATTCTCTGCGGAGCCACAATGCAGGGGAGGTCCTTTTTCCCCCGCGTGGCTGCCCGTCTCGGCACCGGATTGACGGCGGACTGTACCGGTCTGGAAATTGAGGCCGGGACCGGTTTGCTGCTTCAGACCCGCCCGGCTTACGGCGGGAATATTATGGCTACGATTACCTGTCCGGGGAACCGGCCGCAGATGGCCACCGTCCGCCCGAAGGTTTTCAAGGCCGCCCAAGCAGTCGCGGGCCGGAAAGGAGAGATCGCGGTCCGGAGCGAATGGGACGGCGTGGTCAGCTCTCGCACCAGGGTAGTGGAGGTGCTGGAAGAAGCAATCCAGAGCGTAAACATCGCTGAGGCCGACGTGATCGTCTCCGGAGGGCGCGGCATGGGTTCGGCGGCGAATTTCAAGATCCTTGAAGACCTGGCCCGAGTCCTGGGGGGGACGATCGGAGCCAGCCGGGCTGCGGTGGACGCGGACTGGGTGCCGTATTCCAGGCAGGTCGGGCAGACCGGAAAAACTGTCTGCCCAAAGCTTTACGTGGCGTGCGGAATTTCAGGGCAGGTTCAGCATCTGGTGGGAATGCAGCCTTCGGAGGTTATCATCGCCATAAACAAGGACCCGGCGGCGCCGATCTTCAAGGTGGCGACCTACGGTGTGGTCGGGGACGCCCTGGAAATCGTTCCCCTTTTGACAAAGGCGCTTGCTTCGGGAACGACCGGCTGAGGAGGAAAGTGTGAAAACAGCATTTCTTTTTCCAGGACAAGGCTCGCAGTATGTCGGGATGGGGAGAGATCTCTACCGCGCATTTCCTTCCATCCAGTCAATTTTTGCCCAGGCCGATCAATTGCTGAACTTTGAATTGACGCAGCTCTCCTTCCATGGTCCCGGGGAAAAGCTGATGTTGACGGAGTACGCCCAGCCGGCGATTCTCACTCTCAGTTATGCGCTCTTTCACCTCCTCGTGGAAGAGGGTATGGAGCCTCAATATGTCGCGGGACACAGCCTGGGAGAATACTCCGCTTTGGTCGCCGCGGACAGCCTCACTTTTTCCGAGGCGGTGAAACTCGTCCACCGTCGGGGAATGCTCATGGAAGAAGCCGTCCCCGCCGGTCAGGGGACCATGGCTGCTGTCATAGGGATGGAGCTTTCGAAGGTGGAGCAATTCTGCCGGGAAGCCTCCGGGAGCGGGGTGGCTGAGGTGGCCAACATCAACTCCCCGGGACAGATCGTGATTTCAGGCTCGAAAGAAGGGGTGCTGGCGACCATCGAGGCGATTCGGAAAAACGGCGCCAAAAAGGTGATTCCGCTCGCAGTCAGCGGGCCGTTCCACTCCAGCCTGATGCGTCCGGTGGCGGAAGTGTTCGAACGTTACCTGCGGCAGGCTACTTTCCAGGATCCGCGGATACCCGTGGTTTCCAACGTTGGAGCCCAGGTGGTGAAGAAGAAGGGGGATGTCCAAAATCTCCTCGCCCGGCAGATATATTCGCGAGTGGAGTGGGAACAGTCAATACGCTATCTCCGCTCCCAGGGAGTGGAGCGTTTCATAGAGGTTGGTCCAGGAAGGATACTGACCGGACTAATGAAAAAGATTGACAAGGAGGCGGTTGTCCATTATGTGGAAGATGGTCCGTCGTTGGAGAAAGTAACCCAGCTGATGAGAGAAGGATTGTAATGGGAGGGGCGGACGACCGGGTGGCCCTGGTGACAGGGGGCGCGCAGGGTATCGGGAAAGAGATTGCCTGCGCACTGGCGCGCGAGGGAGCGCAAGTTGCGATCGCCGACCTCGACCACGCGTCGGCAGTCAAGGCGGCACAGGAAATCAAAGAAAGGGGAGGGCTTTCCTGGGCCCTCTCCGGGGACGTTTCCCGGTTCGACTCCGCCCGGGAGGTGGTGGGGAAGGTGCTGGCCGAGGCCGGCCGACTCGACATCCTGGTCAACAACGCCGGGATTACCAGGGACGCCCTCCTGCTGAGAATGAAGGAAGAGGACTGGGACCAGGTGATACAAGTGAATCTCAAAGGGGCCTTCAATTTCTGCAAGGCGGCAGTGCCTGGAATGATCAAGCAGCGCTGGGGAAGGATTGTCAACATCAGCTCGGTAGTCGGGGCCATGGGCAACGCGGGACAGATCAATTACGCCGCCTCGAAAGCCGGCCTGATTGGGCTGACGAAAGCTCTGGCGCGGGAGGTCGCCCAGCGCTCGGTGACGGTAAACGCAGTGGCCCCGGGCTTTATCGACACGGCCATGACCCGGGCCCTGCCGGAGAAGATTCGCGAGGCGCTTCTCCTGCAGATTCCCGCGGGGAAGCTGGGTCAGTTGGAGGATGTTGCATCGGCGGTGGTCTTCCTGGCATCGCCGGGGGCGGCATACATCACCGGACAGGTATTGCACGTGAATGGGGGAATGTATACCTGAGCACGGTGGGAAAAGTGAATGTAATTCAAGAGGAGGTGGAAAACGATGTCGACAGAGGAGCGAGTGAGAAAAATTATTGTGGACCAGTTGGGCGTAAACGCCGACGAGATAACACTTGAATCGTCTTTCGTTGATGATCTCGGGGCGGATTCTCTGGACACCGTGGAGCTGGTCATGGCCTTTGAGGAGGAGTTCGACCTGGAGATTCCGGATGAGGAGGCCGAAAAAATCGCTTCCGTAGGCAACGCCATCAAGTATATAGGGGAGCATCAGACTCAGAAGTAGCCAACGCCATCGGGTGTTCACGCTCCGCCGTCGGCTTTCAGCGTTTTGTTCCTGGCTTTCGGAATTGATTGCTGACCGCTTGCGAACCGGGCAAAGTATATAAAGGGTTTTACTCACCCTCATGATGAAAAGATTGTGTATCTGCCGGAGAGCACGGATTGGTTTCAGGAGGGTATTTTGAGTCGGAGTGGAGCGTCGGATCGCGCCTTGCGCCGGGTGGTGGTCACCGGTTTGGGAGCCGTTTCCCCCTTCGGTGAAGGGGTAGAACTCTTATGGTCCTCACTCTGTGAGGGACAATCGGGAATAGGACCCATCACCCAGTTCGACACCACCGGATTCGATACCACAATCGCCGGTGAGTTCCGGGACTTTTCTCCTGAAAAGTATTTCGACAGGAAGGAGGTCCGCAGGACCGATCGCTTTGTTCAGCTCGCCGTAGCGGCCAGCCAGCAGGCTCTCGATGACAGTGGCCTCAAGGTCGGTCCTGAGCTGGCTGACTTATTCGGGGTGGTGATCGGATGCGGCATGGGAGGACTGGGCACCATTGAAGATTTTCATTCCGTCTTGATGCAAAGAGGTCCACGCAAGGTCTCCCCCTATTCCCTCCCTAAATTACTTGCCAACATGGCTCCGGGATACGTCTCGATGCGGTTTGGTCTCAAGGGACCCAACGAGTGTGTGGTTACCGCGTGCGCCTCCGGCAACAATTCCCTGGCCTCGGCGGCCCGCTATATCCAGCTCGGGGAAGCGGTGGCCATGCTGGGTGGAGGGACGGAAGCGACGATCACCCCCATGGGCATCAGTGGTTTTAACGCCCTCAAGGCCCTCTCCACCCGCAACTCCGAGCCGACGAAAGCCTCCCGGCCATTTGACCTGCAGCGAAACGGGTTCGTGATGGGCGAGGGGGCCGGCGTTCTGGTCCTCGAGGATGCGGAGCATGCAGTGAAGCGGGGGGCAAGGGTGTATGCCGAGCTTGCCGGAAGTGGCGCGAATGCCGACGCCTATCACATGACCGCGCCTTCCCCTGACGGCCAGGGAGCGAGGCAGTGCATGCAGCTCGCTCTGCGGGCGGCCGGCATGACCCCGGAGGGGGTCGACTACATCAACGCTCACGGCACCTCCACGCCTTTCAATGACCTGGCCGAGACCAAGGCTATCAAGGCCGTTTTTGGGTCCCACGCTTCCCATGTTCCCATCAGTTCCACCAAAGGCATGACCGGCCACCTCCTGGGGGCGGCCGGGGGCATAGAGGCCATCGTCAGCGTGCTCGCCATCGCACGGGGAGTGATTCCGCCGACGATAAACCTGGAGCATCCGGACCCGGAGTGCGACCTGGATTATGTTCCGAATCAAGCCCGCAAGGCCGAGGTACGAACGGCCCTGACCAACGCCTTCGGATTCGGGGGAGTGAACGCCTGTTTGATCTTTAAGCGATTTGAACCCTGATCACTCGGGGGACATGGCAACCTTCGAACTCGTCTCCAGCCGGTGATGGCAAGGCTTCGTGACCCGGCGGAGCTCCAGCGATTTCTCGGCTACAATTTCCGGGATCCGAAGCTTCTCTTGGAAGCGCTCACGCACAGTTCCTATGCGCACGAGAGACCGCAGGCCGCGGCGCAGGACAACGAGCGTCTCGAATTTTTAGGAGACGCCGTGCTTGGCCTGGCCGCTGCCCGCTACCTGGTTCAGACGTTGCCGATGGCCGAGGAGGGGGAGTTGTCACGAATGCGCGCAGTGCTGGTGAGGGAGGAGTGGCTGGCAGCAGCAGCACGCATGATCTCGCTGGGTGATTTTCTCCGCCTGGGGCGCGGCGAAGACCGCTCCGGGGGGCGGAGAAAGAGCTCCATCCTTTCAGGCGCCACGGAAGCGCTCATCGGAGCTGTTTTTCGGGACGGCGGCTGGCGATCTGCGTACCGCGTCTCCCTGAAGTTTTTCCGGGAACCGCTCCTGGCCGAAGAAGTGCTGCGCCAGGCGGCCGATGCCAAGACCCACCTTCAGGAGCTGTGCCAGGAGCGTTTTCACCTTACGCCCAGCTATCGCCTCGTTTCCCAGGCCGGTCCGTCACATCACCCGCGCTTCAGAGTGGAAGCTCTGCTCGGAAAGAAAGTGCTGGCGGAGGGAGAGGGATTGAATAAAAAGGAGGCTGAACAGGCCGCCGCCGCGGCTGCCCTGGAGAGTCTGGGGTCTCTCCAGGGGAAAGAACGGAAAAAGGGAAAAGGAGCCTTCGGCTCTCTGCGGTCAGTGCTCCGGAACAATGAGTGACCTGCAGCTGAGCCTTCAAACCACATGAAGTTGCCGATTGTGGCTATCATCGGCCGGCCCAATGTCGGTAAATCCACCCTCTTTAACCGCATCGTGGGCCGGCGGCAGGCTATCGTGGATAACCAGTCTGGGGTGACCCGCGACCGCCATTACGGGACCGCAGACTGGTCCGGCACGAGTTTCACGGTGGTGGATACCGGTGGGTTTGATCTCTTTTCCCAGGAGGAGATGGCGGCCCAAATCCGGAAGCAGGCGGAGGCGGCCCTTCGGGAGGCGCATCTCGTCCTCTTTGTCGTTGATGCCGTGGAGGGGTTGACCGTTCTGGATGAGGAGCTGGCCCGAACCCTTCGCGCCGCGGCCTTCGAAAATGTCTTCCTTCTGGCGAACAAGGTGGATTACCCGGGACGTGAGAGCGCGGCCCTCGATTTTTATCGCCTCGGCGTGGAAAAGGTCTTCCCGGTTTCGGCGGAGCACGGCCTCGGCCTGGATGATGTCCTGGATGAGGTGGTGCGGGCTCTTCCGGCGGGCAGTCACGAGGAGCCTTTTCCCGAGGCCCCCCGGGTAGCGTTGGTGGGTCGCCCCAACGTCGGAAAGTCTTCACTGGTGAACGCCATTCTGGGGGAGGAAAGGGTGGTGGTGGACGCCCTCCCGGGAACCACCCGCGATGCCGTGGACACCGCTTTTTCGCGCGGCGATGAGCGATGGGTGATCGTCGATACCGCCGGAATCCGCCGGCCGGGAAAAGTAGAACGCACCCTGGAGCGGTACAGCGTGCTCCGGGCCATCCGGAGCATCGATCGAGCCGACGTCTGCTTTCTGGTGCTCGACGCCGAGGAAATGG
>JAUVQV010000228.1 GCA_030597995.1 Candidatus Rokuibacteriota bacterium | reverse complement strand
CGAAGGCGGTTCAAGTCGCCCGCCAGACCCCATTTGGCGGTCGTCAAACAGGAAGAGGGAGGCACAGCATGTCGGTCGGGGAGTTTTGCACTCGGGAAATCGTGATTACCTCACGGGACAGCACCATTGTCGAGGTGGCGCGGCTCATGCTGCGGCACCACGTGGGCGACGTCGTGGTCGTCGACTCCCGCGGGGAGCAGCGGGTTCCCGTCGGTATCGTCACCGACCGCGACCTGGTGGTGGAACTTATCGCCCAAGAGGTGGCCCTCGATTCCGTCAGCGTCGGCGACGTGATGAGCAGCGAGCTGGTCACGGCGCGGGAGAAAGACGGGATCTGGGAGACCCTGCAGCGCATGCGCGCAAAAGGAATCAGACGGATGCCGGTAATCAATGAACTCGGAGGCCTTTCCGGTATCCTGGCCGCAGATGACCTGCTTGAACTGTTGGCGGATGAACTGACGGCGCTCGCCAAGGTGGCGGGCCGGGAAGTGGAGGAGGAGAAGAAGAAAGCCAGAAGGTAAACGCGCGGGTGGCCTGCACCGGCTACTTCCTGATCTCCCGGCCGAGCCTTCGCTCCACTGAGGCCAGCTTTTCCGTTATCCGGTTCACGGTGCCGGGACGGTCGTCGATGGTGATAGAAGTGAAGGCCCGCAGCCCGTCCCCCACCACGGCCTTGTGGCAGTCCCGGATCACCCCCATCACCTCGTCCCATTCACCCTCCACGGCCGTGCCCATGGGGCTTGCCTTGTAGGGAAGACCGCTTTTGTCGACCACATCGATGACTTTGGCGATCTCTTCTCCGATACTCTCCCCACCGCCGACCGGGATAACGCTGAATTCCACCAACATACAATCACCCCCTTTTGAAAGGTTCCAGATTCACTAAATTACACCAACTCTCCCCGGCTTTTTTTCCCGCACCAATGCCCTCTATCGGGCCGGTGTCGAAAAGTCGGCTTAGGTCGCACCCTACCCTCTTTCCGACTTCGCCCCGCGGGTGCCCCTCATCTATTTCCCCACGGACTGGGCGCGCTCTTCCCGGATGATGTCCAGCACCTCCTCGTCTTCGACCTGCGCAAACCGCTCGTAGAACTGCCCCACCGCAGCGAAGTAAGGCGGCACACGGAGACAGACCATCTCGTCCACACCCTCAGCCAGCTGCCGCAGCGAATCTTCCGCTCCGACCGGGATGGCGGCAATGAGCCTGGCGGGGCCTTCCTTGCGCACTGCCCAAAAAGCGGCCTGGGTTGTGGCACCGGTCGCGACGCCGTCGTCAGTGACGATGACCACTTTTCCGGCCAGCGGCACCTTGGGCCGGACCCGGCGGAAAAGTCCGGCCCGCCGTACTATGTCCCTTGTCTGGTCCGACTTCTCCTGCTCAATGAAGGCCTCTTCCACTCCCAGGGACCTCACCACAGACTCGTTAAGGAAGCTCGATCCATCCTCAGCGATCGCCCCCATGGCCAGTTCAGGATGCCCGGGGGTGCGCAGCTTGTGAGCGAGAACGATATCCAGCTCGGCCTTGAGTTGCCCGGCCAGTTCCCGTGCGATGATGATTCCTCCTCTTGGAACACCGAGCACTACCGCTCCCTTCCCCCGGAGATGAGCCAATTCACGCCCCAGCAGCATTCCCGCTTCCTGCCGGTCCCTAAAAGGTTCACCGCTTCGCGACACGAATCTAATTTTCGCCATGTTCCCGCTCCTCCCCGTATATTTCCCTGTTCACCCTCCTCGATTAGTTTAGATGCACCTTATCCCTATGAGGAATGACGGCTGAACGGATAGTCTACAGTTCTCCCCTGGAGATGTAATAGTCGCGGCACTCCCTCTCCCGCCCCCTGATGACTCTTTTGCCTATGAGAGGACCTCTGGTCTCGGTGACTATAGTGCTCTGCCCCTCCCGATGATCGCCGTCGTAGAAATAGATCACTACCCAATCCCGGGTTTGGCCCAGTTCATGAGCCAGGGCGGTGTGGGAATAGAGAGCGGTGAAGTTCCAGTGTTCGCGGCGGGCGTGCAGTACAGGGAGCCGGGCCCTGCCATCCGGATTGAAGCGCCTGGGAACGATAAGGGAGAGAACTCCCCTTCGCGCTTTCAGCTGATATTCTCGATCCACATCCAGCAGCATGCTCTCCTCCGGTCCCGGACTGACAACTTGCGGCCTCCGCCGAACCCGGCCCAGCATGGCAGAGAGCGCGGCTCGGAGGGCGGCGGCACGACGCGGGCCCACGCCGGGGACGTCCTCGAGCCTCCCGTCTTGCGCGGCCACCTCCAGGGCTTCCAGGGTGTCTACATGAAGGGAATCATGGATAATCTTCGCCAGTGCAGGCCCGATCCCGGGAACCGTCTGGAAGAGGCGCTCCGGCTCCAGGGTCCCCCGCAGTCTCTCCAATTGGCTCCACCGGCCGGTGTGAAGGATTTCGGCAATGGCGGCCGCTATCCCCGGTCCTATGTTGGGAATGGCAGTCAGCCCTTCCAGACCTTCCCTCTCGAGGATCCGTCGCAGATCGTCTTCCAGCCGGGTCACCTCCTCCGCCGCCCGCCGGTAAGCGCTGACCCGGAAGGGGTTAGAGTCCTGCTGCTGAAGCAGATCGGCGAGTTCCCGCAATTTATCCGCTACCAGCTGATTGATCCCCTGCTCCGCCGGCATAAGACTGTCCTCGTAATCGCTCAGGGCCGCTCCTCTCTCCAGGCAGCAGCGAAGAAACATCTTGCGTGGAGAGCTTAACGAGCTTTATGAGGAGCGTCGCCGAAAAGAGTACTTCGCTTGATAAAACTACTTTCGATAAAGACGCTATTCTCCGGCCTCATCAGCCCTGGAGCTGT
>JAUVQV010000178.1 GCA_030597995.1 Candidatus Rokuibacteriota bacterium | reverse complement strand
GGATTCCGCCTCCGGCAGATCGAAGGGCGTGCGGTTGATCTCGGCGATGGAGGAAATGAAATACAGCAGGAAGGCGAGGAAGGTGAAGGGGCTGCTGAAAAGGAACCAGTTCAGAACTCCCCCCTCCTGATGCCGGATGATTCCCTGCACGCTCATCGTTCCCGCCAGGAGCACCACGACCATGATCGCCAGGGCCATGGGTATCTCGTAACTCACGATCTGTGCCGCGGAGCGCATACCCCCGAGCAGTGACCACTTGTTGTTGGAGGCCCAACCGGCCATGATCAGCCCGACCACGCTGAGAGCGCCCGTGGCGAGAAGATATAAGACGCCCACGTTGAGGTCGCTGATGATCAGTGTCGGCCCGAAGGGGATGACCACGAAGGAGAGTGCGGTGCCGAGCAGGAGCAGGTAGGGTGCAAACCTGAAGTAAGTCTTGTCGGCCTCGGCGGGTATGATGTCCTCTTTCAGAACCAGTTTCACTCCGTCGGCTATGAACTGCACGAGCCCGTAGGGGCCCACCCGGTTGGGGCCCCGGCGCGAATTGGTCCACCCCGCCACTTTCCTCTCGAAAAAAGTGTACAGCCCACCCATGAGGCCGAAAAAGTTCAGGACCAGCAGACCGCAGGCCAGCATCACCAGCATGGCGGTCGGCACGAAGCCGATCCATTGAAAGAACGGGACTTCGCGATACAGGTTATGTACCAGATCTTCCATCGAACCTCTCTTCCGGGCCCCGGCCGGTCACCGATCGACCTCCGGTGCTATCACATCCAGGCTGGCGATGAGTACCACCAGGTCGGCCACCATGAGGCCGGGGCTCAACGCCGCAATGATGCTCATGGCCGAGGACGATCCTGTCCTTATTCGAAGGCGGTAGGGCCGGTCCTCACCGCGGCTGATCAGGTAGAAACCCAGCTCTCCGCGCGGCGCTTCGGTTCTCACGTAGTGTTCTCCGGGAGGAAGCTTCAGTTTCCTCGTCACCTTGTTCCGGTGCGGGCCGCCGGGCATCCGCTCGATGCACTGGCGCAGGAGGCGCACGCTCTGCTGCATTTCCCTTATCCGCACCCAGTAGCGGTGGTGGCAGTCTCCCGGTTCGCCGAGTTCCGGTGTGCCGACGGGAACCTCGAACTCCAGATCGGCATAGACGGAATAGGGCTCGTCACGCCGCAGGTCCCAGTCGATTCCGGAAGCCCGCAAGTTAGGCCCCACCAGGGCATAGCCCAGAGCCTGATCGGGGCTGATCCTCCCTACGCCCCGCAGTCGCTCCTTGAATATCTTGTTGGTGGAAATGAGCCTGTTGAATTGCCTCAGCCGGGGTTCAAAATAATCCAGAAACCCGCTAAGCCGCTCCAGAAAACCCTCCGGCAGATCGAGAGCGACTCCGCCGAAGCGGATGTAGTTGTACGTGAGCCGAGCGCCGCAGAGTTCCTCGAAGAGATCGTTCGCCCACTCCCGCTCCCTCAGCGCGTGAGTGAACGGAGTGACGGCCCCGACATCCATGGCGAAGGTCCCCACCGAGATCAGATGGCTGATGATCCGGTTCAGTTCGGCCACCAGAACCCTGATGTAGTCCGCCCGGGGAGGAACTTCGATGCCGGCCAGCCGCTCCACCGCAATGGCGTACCCGAGGTTGCAGTTCATGGCAGCCAGGTAGTCGATACGATCGGTGAAGGGCATGAACTGGTAGTAGGTGATCTGCTCGGCGATCTTCTCCAGGCCGCGGTGCAGGTAACCGATATCCGGCCGGCAGCCGAAGATCACCTCCCCGTCGGTTCGGAGCGTGAAGCGCAGAACGCCGTGTGTGCTGGGATGATGAGGCCCCATGTTGAGGACCATTTCTTCCGTGACCAGCGTCATTGTTCCGCGGGACCCCCCTTCCCTGCCTCCTCCCGCACGGTGCTGATCTCCCGGTACGTGCCGGGCTCCCGGTATGTTTTGAGCAAAGGGTGGCCTTCCCAGTCCTCGGGAAGGAGCAGCCTCCGCAGGTCCTTGTGACCGGCGAAAAGGATGCCGAACATGTCGTACGCTTCCCGCTCCATCCACTCGGCGGCGGGCCAGATGTCGGAAACGGTGTCGATCTTCGGGTGGAAGCGGGGCGGAAGGTCGGGCACGGCCGCGCGGACCTTGAGAACGATCCTGTGGCGGTGGCGCATAGAGTAGAGATGGTAGACGGCTTCCAGCCAGTGCGTCTCCTCATGCTGGTGAACTCCGCTCAGACACATGAGGGTGTCGAAGTGGAGATCGGGGTTTTCCTTGAGGTGTGCGGCCAGCGAACGCAGCCGCCCGGCCTCAACCAGAACGGTTGGGTCCCGGTGAAGGTCGCCGATCCAGGCCACACCGTCTTCTCCATAGGAGTCTTTGATCTTCTTGAATATACCCGTTGCTTCCATCAGCTTTTCTTCACCAGGAACCGCTCCCGACGGATCTTCTCCTGGAGTTTCAGAATCCCCTCGGTGAGGGCCTCCGGCCGGGGCGGGCAGCCCGGAACATAGACGTCGACCGGTACGATCTTGTCCACCCCCTTGACCACCGAGTAAGAGAGCTGAAAGAGCCCTCCGCAGTTGGCGCAGCTGCCCATGGCAATGACATACTTCGGCTCGGCCATCTGGTCGTAAAGGAGGCGCAGCCGTGAAGCCATCTTGTAGGTGAGGGTGCCGGCCACGATCATCAGGTCGGCCTGCCGGGGGGTGGCACGAGGGACCGAACCGATGCGGTCGATGTCGGTCCTGGGGCCGCCGGTCTGCATGAGCTCGATTCCGCAGCAGGCCAGTCCGAACAGGAGGTACCAGACCGACGAGAGCCTGAACCAGTTGAGCGCCTGGTCCACCGTGGTGAACACCGCACCGGCAAAGCCCTCCGAGGGCAGCTTGTTGTGGATATAAACCATCTGCTTATCATCCCGCGGCGTTCAGCGCGGAATCTCCTTGCTCCATTCGAGATCCCCGCGACGCCACATGTACATCAGCCCCAGAAAGAGGATGCCGACGAAAAGGGAAATCTCGATCAGGGCATACAGGCCGCTTCCGGCCTGCAGCCATTTCCGGTAGACCGTGACGCAGGGAAAGATCAGCACCAGTTCAACGTCGAAGATGAGAAAGGCGAGGGCCACGGTGTAGAACCTGAAATTGAACAGGACCCGGGCCGACCCCACGGGGCGCTCGCCGCATTCATAAGTGGTGAATTTATCAGGAATATCTCTTACCCGGGGGGCCAGAAACCGGGAGACGGTTATGATGACAAAAGTCATCATAAGACCGAGGATGACAAAGACGAAGACATTGGCAAAATTAAAAAACAAAAAGCTTCTCCTGATCGTGCAGTGTGTTAGGTCCAGCGGGTAAGGAACACCCACCTCAGCTTGATTCCAGGAACAGCTTCAGGAAAAGAGGTAGTGGCACATGAATGGGGGCCGATAGTCTGCACAATCCATACTAAAATAATAATATACACATACGGGGATGTCAACATGGAATTTTCTTCGGCAGGGCGCGGGGAAGTATTTTCCCAGGCAGGTTGCGGTACGCTC
>JAUVQV010000157.1 GCA_030597995.1 Candidatus Rokuibacteriota bacterium | reverse complement strand
TGCCGGTGCTGCTGGGGCTCGCCATGCTCACGGCGTGCGCCAATATAACGGCTGCCCATCGCGAGCGGGCCGACGCACATTACCGGCTGGCGAAGTCCTACTTTCAGCAGGGGCAGGGTGTCAGAGGCGAGGTCAACCGCCGGAAGGCCTACCCGGAGCTGCTGGAGGCGATCAAGCTGGATCCGCAGAGTGCAACCTACCGCCTGATCCTCGGTACCCTCTACCTCTACAACCGGGAGCTGGCCAAGGCTGAGCGAGAGATCACTATGGCCCTGGAGCTTGATCCCAACCTCGCGGAGGCGCACAACAATCTCGGACAGGTCTACGTTGAGCAGGGACGTTTGAACGAGGCTATTGGGGAGTTTACAAGCGCACTCAACAATCTTTCGTACCAGACCCCGGAATACGCCTACCACAACCTGGGCAAAGTCAACTTCACCCTGGGGGATTATTCCAAGGCCGTGGAGGCCTTCAAAAAATCGCTGACTATCCTGCCTACGAACGAGGAAGCGCAGTTCTTCCTGGGCCGGAGCTATTCCAAGCTGGGGCAGCTGGAGGAGGCCTCGAAGGCCTTCACTGCGGCCGTTGAAATGAGGCCGGACTCCCCCCGGACGCATTATGAACTCGGCGTCATCAAGTTCAAGCTGAACCGCAAGGCGGAGGCCATCCGTCATTTCGAAGAAGTGGTGAAGCTGGATCCCAGCAGTGAGTTGGGGGAGCAAGCGCAGACCTACATCAAGATTCTGCGCTAACGGTGCACAATCGGCCTGCGACTGCGTTGCACTTCTCATCCCGTCCTGCGACGTACCGGTCAGTACGTCTCGGCCGTTCTTCGGCGTGCGCCTTGTCTCGGCTCGATTCTGCACCGTTGGGGTTGTGGGTGCATAATCGGCCTGCGTACCATACCCGGCTGTCGTATGATCCCATCGTATGTGGAGAGTCACAGAAGCGGTCTTCTGAGTGATAAGATCCGGGAGGCTCGGGAGCATCTCGAGGCCTGCGATCTTTGCCCGAGGAGCTGCGGAGTGAACCGCCTTCAGGAAGAATACGGCGTCTGTTCCGGGGGCGCCCGGCCGATGATTTCCTCCGCCGCTCCCCATTACGGTGAGGAGCCGCCCCTCGTCGGCTGGCGCGGTTCGGGCACCATTTTTTTCACCCACTGCAATCTGCGCTGCTGCTTCTGCCAGAATTACGATATCAGCCATCTCGGGCATGGCCGGGCGGTGTCGGCCGGGCAGCTGGCTACCGCCATGCTGGAGCTGCAATCCCTCGGGTGCCACAATATCAATCTCGTCACTCCCACCCACTTTCTCCCGCAGATCCTCGAGGCGGTTGACGAGGCTGCCGCCGGTGATCTCTGTATTCCCCTGGTCTGGAATTGCGGTGGTTACGAGAGCCTGGAGGCATTGCGGATTTTGGAGGGGGTGGTCGATATCTACATGCCGGACATCAAGTTCTCCGACCCGGGGCCGGCCCGGGAATTTTGCGATGCCCCGGACTATTACGAGAGGGCCAAAGAGGCTGTCCGGGAGATGCACCGGCAAACGGGAGATCTCGCAATCATCCCCTCCGGCCTGGCCGAGCGCGGCCTTTTGGTGCGGCACCTGGTCATGCCCGGCGGGCTGGCGGGATCGGAAGAGGTAATCCGCTTCCTGGCGGAAGAGATCTCGAAGGAGACCTACCTGAACATCATGGACCAGTACCGGCCATGCTATCGAGCGCTGGAGCACCAGGCAATAGGTCGCGGCATTAGCGGCGAAGAGTACCGGTCCGTGCTCGAGCTGGCGCGCCGGGCGGGCCTCCGACGTGGATTCCAGTGATCAGCTCCCCGAAGGCGCTCACCGCCGCGGATCACACTCTTGAGATCGGGCAGCTGCGGGTGCGCCCTCCACTCGTCATGGCTCCCATGGCGGGTATTACTCATGCCGCGTTCCGGCGCCTCCTGGCGGAACTGGGCGGAGTCGGTTTCTTCTACTCCGAAATGCTGAGCGCCCGCGCCCTGAGGCACGAGGTGCCGGGGAAATCCCACGTTCTCCCTGCACGGAAGGAGGGGTACCCTCTCTGTCTCCAGATTTTCTCGGAGCAGACGGAGCTGATCGGCCCGGCGGTAGCGAGCGGACAGTCCTGGGGGCCGGCGGCCTGGGACCTGAACCTGGGCTGCCCCGCTCCTGAGATCGTGAAGCAGGGAGCGGGTTCAGCTCTCCTGAGCGACCCGGACCGGGCGCGGCGGCTGGCGGTGGCGATGCGTGAGGCGGTCCCCGGACCACTCCTTTTCAAAATCCGCGCGCAGGAGAATCGTGAGCGTTTTTTGGATTTTGCCGCGATGCTTCAGGACGCCGGGGCGGATGCGATAGTGCTCCACGCCCGGACCGCCTCTCAGAAGCTGGGGCGCCCGGCGCGGTGGGAGTATATCTCCGACCTGGTGGAGAGGTTGGACATTCCCGTTATCGGAAACGGTGACATACATGCCCCGGAAGATGCGCTTCGGATGGTTTCCCGGACCGGCTGCCGGGGTGTGATGATCGGCCGGGGAGCGGTAACACGAACGTGGATTTTTCACCGGTCGGCGCGGCTGTTCGGGGTGGACTCACAGGATCTCGGCTTCCGGAGTAAGTCTGAAGTCTTTCTGCGTCTGGTGGAACTTTTGCGCGAGGAGTTTTCGCATCCCCGGGATTTGTATCGCTTGAGGAAGTTTACGGTATACTTTTCACGGAACTACAAGTTTGGTCACCAGTTCTGGAAAGAGATCCACAACTCCCGGGACCTGAAAGAGGCGGAGGAACGGGCGAGGGCGTTCTTCGAGCGGCAGGGCGAGGAAGATATGATAGGTGAGTGATTCTCGTTCCGGTCTGAATCGGTCAGCCCTGTGGTTTTCAGATGGCCTGCGTTTCGCGTGCCGGCGGTGCGGGGTCTGCTGCACCGGCTCGCCGGGTTACGTCTTTCTGCGGAGGGGCGAGTCGGAGTCCCTGGCCGCGTTCCTGGAATTGAAAGGGCGTGATTTTCGTAAGCGCTACACCCGCCGGGTCGCTCGGCGGACGAGCCTGAGGGAAGAGCCCGACGGGCGCTGTGTCTTTTATCGCGAAGAAGGGTGCGGGATATATCCGGTGAGACCGGCGCAATGCCGCACCTATCCGTTCTGGCTCTGGAACCTTGCCGGCCGTATGTTCTGGGAAAGAGTGTCCCGGGAATGTCCCGGGACAGGGTCGGGGCGTCTCTACTCCGCAGAGGAGATCGCGGCTCTCATCGGGACCCGAATAGCATGATCCGCCGGTACTGGAAATCCTTCCTCTTTTGGACTGCCCTGATCGCGTTCGTTGCGGTCAGCTGGAAACTCAACGTAAAGAGGGAAATAATCGCGGCCGGCGCCGTTCTCTGGGGATTGATCACACCGATCTTCGGCGCCGCCATCACGCTCCTGCTGGCCTGGATCGGTGCCGTGCCGCTCGTGGGGCCGATCATCGTCAGCATCCTGACCTGGCCCTTTTTTCTCATTATAAACGGCTTGGCCTTCTTTGCCTCCCTGGTCGGCTTGAATGTCGGCCAGGGGCGTAAAGTGTTTGAAGCCCGGGTCGCTGCCTTCATCCTGGCGGTCGGGATCCTGATCGGGTTTATCCTGGGAAAGCTCTTGTAAAGACCCTGGCGCCACGCGTTTCCGCACCGGGCAATGCCGGGTTTGACTCCGGGCGGTACGAGCGGTATAAATAGCGGTGAGAGAGGCGGGAGAACGCGGATGACCAAAGAAGTTCCGAAGGGAATGCCGGAGGGTCAGGAGAAGCCGCCCATCGATGCCCGGGATCTGGCGGAGCGATTGGGCATTCCCTACCTCGCACCGGAGGAATATCCCGAATCGCAGGCTCTGAACGGCGGCTTGTCGCTGAAATTCATGAAACAATACAAAGTCCTTCCCCTTCACCTCGAGA
>JAUVQV010000012.1 GCA_030597995.1 Candidatus Rokuibacteriota bacterium | reverse complement strand
TTGGAGAAGGTAGTGCGGGGCGTGCAGGAGCAGTAAGACCTGATAAAAAGTGAGGTGCGCAACAAGCTCCGGGACCTGCTCGATACCCGTGAGGGTCACAAGATACAATCCAAGGCTGACGAATTGGCCCGGAGGCGGGTGAGGAGCACCGACCTCTTTCTCCAGGCCGGACGCGCGCAAATCCGTGATCTATTGGAGGCCCAGGAAGCCTTGCTGAACGCTCAGAATGCCTACACTGCGGCCCTGGTCGATTATCGCGTGGCGGAGCTGGAGCTGCAACGCGACCTGGGAGTGCTGCACGTGAGCGCGGCGGGACTCTGGCGGGAGTATTCCCCGCAGGAGATGGAAGGTGGGTAATCCTGACGATGGTATTAGAAGGGGTCTGAGCCGCAGATCTCTGTGGCTGGCCGTAGGCCTTGTGGCACTCGTAGTCGGTGTCGGGGTGGCGGCACTTCGCAACGCCCGCCGCGGTGACATGATCCTCTCGGAGCAACCGGCCTTTGAAGTCCGGCGCGGCCCCCTCAAGATCAGTGTGACCGAATCCGGAACCATCAAGGCCCGGGAACAGGTGATCATCAAGAGCGAGGTGGAAGGACGGACGACGATCCTGTACCTGATTCCCGAGGGGACGCGCGTGAAAAAGGGGGAACTCCTGGTGGAACTGGATTCCAGCCGCCTGGAGGATCAGAAGGTCGATCAGCAGATCAAAGTGCAGAACGCGGAGGCGGTTTTTATCCGGGCCCGGGAGAACCTCGAGGTGGTGAAAAATCAGGCCCAGAGTGATACCGACAAGGCGGAGCTGGCAGTGACTTTCGCAAAGGAAGACCTCAAGAATTACGTGGATGGGGAGTTCCCCCAGCAAGTCAGGGAAGGCGAGGCCAAGATCATCCTCGCCGAAGAAGAGTTGCAGCGATCGGAAGAAAAATTGACCTGGTCCAAAGTGTTGTTCGCTGAAAAATACCTCTCGCAGTCCGAGCTGCAGGCTGATGAGCTGGCGGCCAAGAAGGCGAAGCTCGACCTGGAGCTCGTCCGGGCCGATCTGGACCTGCTGCGAAAGTTCACCTACCAGCGCAAGCTGGCCCAGCTCGAGAGCGATGTGAGGCAAAGCACGATGGCTCTCGAACGCACCAGGAGGAGAGTGGACGCCGACCTGGTCCAGGCGACGGCCGATTTGCGGGCAAAAAAGTCTGAGTTCGAGCGGCAGCAGAGCAAACTGGAAAAGAGCGAAGAACAGATTGCGAAAACGAAAATCAACGCTCCTGCGGACGGGATGGTGGTGTATTCCACCAGCGCCAAGGCGAACTGGCGGGGCAACGTAGAGCCTCTCGACGAAGGACAGGAAGTGCGGGAGCTTCAAGACCTGATCTACCTGCCCACCGCCGCTTCTTTCATGGCGGAGGTCAAGGTCCATGAATCCAGCCTGGACAAGATCTCCCTCGGCCTGCCGGTTCGGATTACCGTGGACGCGCTGCCGGGGAAACAGTTCACCGGCCGGGTGGGTAAGGTTGCCCCGCTCCCGGATGCCCAGAGTCTTTTTCTCAATCCCGACCTCAAGGTCTACAAAACCGAGGTCTACCTTGACGGGGACGGTCCTGATCTGCGCACCGGCATGAGCTGCCGCGCCGAGATCATCGTCGCTAATTACGAGGATGCCACCTTTGTTCCCGTCCAGGCGGTGCTGCGGGTGGCGGGGAAGACGACGGCCTATGTGTTCGAGGGCGGTGACTGGCTGCCGCGGCAGGTTGACATCGGCCTGGATAACAACCGCATGGTGAGAATTATTGCCGGTCTCGAGCCGGGGGAGCGGGTGCTGCTCACCCCACCTCTGGCTTCCGCCGAGGTCGAGAGAGGCACGGAGAATTCGGTGGTCGGCAATGACCTGAAGGAAGGTTCTCCGGCTGCAGGCCGCGGGAAGGGGCCGCTCTCGGAGGCCGGGCAGGGCGGGGAAATGAGCCGGCGTCCGGGAAAAATGTCGCCCCAAGAGCGTGCCGCCGCTAGGCGACAGTGGCAACAGGAAAGAGGGCGAGACCCGCAACCGGCCGGTCCAACTCGACGAGGCGAGGAGTGAGCACCGGAGAGAGCTGCACGGAAGCCTGCCTGGATGATGTCCGCAAGACATACCGGATGGGAACTCAGGAGGTTCAGGCGCTGGCTGGAATCACCGCCTCTTTTGAGCATGCCAGTTTCTGGGCCGTTATGGGGCCGAGCGGTTCCGGTAAGAGCACTTTGCTCAACCTGCTCGGCTGCCTGGACCGCCCCACCTCCGGTCGATATACCCTGAAGAGCCAGGACGTTGGTGCCCTCGACGATGATGCCCTCAGCGAGCTGCGTCTTCGGCACCTGGGATTCGTATTCCAGAGTTTCAACCTGATTCCCCAGCTGACGGTGGAGGAAAACATCCAGCTGCCGCTCTATTACCTGGGGTGGGATCCGGAGGAGAGCGCCGGGCGAGCCCGGGAGCTGGCCCGCCAGCTCGGTCTGGGTGAGCGCCTCCGCCACCGGCCGATGGAATTGTCAGGGGGACAGCAGCAGAGAGTGGCTATCGCCCGGGCACTGGCCAATGATCCGTCGCTCATTCTAGCGGACGAACCCACCGGGAACGTCGACTCGACCACCGGGGTGGAGATCATGCGGCTTCTCTCAGGACTGAACGAGCGTGGCAAAACCATCATCATGGTGACCCACGAAGCGGAGATCGCCGCATACGCCGGGCAGCGCCTTTTCATGAAGGACGGTGTCATCGAACGCACCGAGGGAAGACCTTGAAGCGGCATTCGAGGCTGGTGCGCAATGTCCGGCTGGGGATCAAGAATCTGCTGCTGCACAAGCTTCGGTCCTTCCTGACGATGCTGGGCGTAGTTTTCGGGGTGGGCAGCGTCATCGCCATGCTGGCGGTCGGCGAGGGCGCCAGCCAGGAGGCCCTGGAGCAGATCCGGAAGCTGGGGAGCAACAACATTATCATCTCCTCGATGAAACCGCTGGAGGAAGAGAGCAGTGTGGTCCGGGTTCGTATGAGTATCTACGGCCTCCTGTATGAGGACGAGGTTCGTTTGGCAGAGGGTTTTTCCAGTATCAGGCGGATCGTCCCCGTCAAGCTCATCCGGAAAGAAGGGCGCCTGGGGGAGAGGACGCTGGACCTGCGGGTGGTCGGGACGACCCCGAACTGGTTCGATCTGGTAAAACGTCCGGTCCTCGCCGGTCGTGTTCTGGGATCGCGGGACAGAGACTCCCGGGGCAGCGTGGTGGTCCTTACGGAACACGGGGCCCGCAAGCTCCTCGCCACCGGAAATACTATCGGGCAGCCCCTGCGCATCGGGGGAAATTTCTTTGAGGTAATCGGAATTGTCAAAAGTGAAGGAGGTTTCGGCGGGGAGATCCAGGCACCCGACCAGGATATAGATGCCTATCTCCCGATCGAGCTCGCCCGAGAGCGCTTCGGGGATATCTTTTCCCAGCGAGCCGCAGGATCGCGGATCAGGGAATTAGTGGAGCTGCACCAGATGATCGTCGAAGTACACACCCTCGATGAAGTGGAGCCGACGGCTTCGGGGATCGAGGCCATGCTCAAAAGATTTCACAAAAAAACCGATTACCGCGTTAGTGTTCCCCTGGCCCTCCTGCGCCAGGCGGAGGCGACCAAGCGGACCTTCAATATCGTCCTGGGTTCTATTGCCGCCATCAGCTTGCTGGTGGGTGGGATCGGGATCATGAATATCATGCTGGCTTCGGTCACCGAACGGACGCGGGAAATCGGGATCCGGCGGGCGATCGGCGCCAAGAGAAAACAGATTGTGGGGCAGTTTTTAATCGAGACGGTCGTCCTCTCTACCACCGGAGGATTGATCGGCATCGGGATCGGATTACTCTTCCCGTGGCTGGTCACCCGATTTGCCGGGATGCCGACCGTGATCAGCGCCTTCAGTCTGGTGCTCTCCCTCGGTATCAGTATGGGCGTGGGCATCATATTCGGGATCTACCCGGCGGTACGCGCCGCCAGCCTCGATCCCATCGAGGCGCTGCGGCACGAGTGAGTGGCCGGGGCACGTAAAGAGAGAGGAGAGGTAGAGTGCTGACGGGCCTGGTCCATAGACATTCCTTGAGGAACTTTCCCGGGTGAAGAGAATTTATCTGATAACGGATGAGAGGCCCTTTTGGGCGGAAATAAAAGAGCTTCTCACGCGGGTGAATGCCGAGGTGGTGACGCTGAGCAAGGAAGCTGCCCGAGAGATTTCTACGGCAGAAAAGCCGGATCTCATCATCATGGATGCACAAAGTCATCGTGCCATCTCCTCTCTGGTGCAGCAATTACCAAGGCTGATCATAAAAGCCGGCATTCCGGCCGGCACGAGATTCGAGGACAGCAGTGGCGGAAATCTTCACATAATAGGCTGGCCCATGGAGGAGGAGGTGTTTCTTGACCTTACCTCTCGGTTGCTCTCCATTTCCGAGAGAAGGGTGTTCAAGGCCCTGATCGGTATAATTCCCAAGGGTGGAAATACTCGATACATCGGAAAATCCGAGGATTTCAGCCACACCGGCCTCGCCTTCACCGTGGACCATCCTCTCGAGGTCGGACAGGAAGTGACGATATCATTTTTCGCCGCAGAAGTAATGAAAAGTGTCAAGCTGAAGGCCGAAGTAGTGAGACGAACCACGAGGCACAGTGACGGCAAAACCTCCTATGGGGCGAGGTTTGTCAACCCTGACACCGAAAGCAGGAATATCCTTGGCAAGTTCATCTTGGGGAAAGCATAACGCACGTGGTTGCCTTTCAGCTCCAGCGAAGAACTTGGCACTCTCATAGGCCCTCGGGGGTTTCCTTCGAAACGCGGATCCTCATAGCTAAAAACGCTCCGTCATTGACAAGATTCGGCAATGGTGAGAAAAATGATTGGAGCGTGTATGCCTGAGAAAGACGCAGGGAGAGAGCGGTTGTTGAGAATCCTCTTCGAGGGCTCATTCAGGTATGAACAGGAGCCGGTTTTCACACTCTCCGCCGGCGTCTCCAGCCGGTACTATATAGACTGCAAGATAGCCCTCTCCAATCCTGAAGCAAGAAAACTTATCGGCGGATTGATTTACGATCGAGTCCGCGGGTCCGTGATCGACGCCGTGGGTGGCATGGAGCTCGGCGCCTATCCGGTAGCGGTTGCCGTCTCGGACGCGATGTATCGGACCTCACAGCAGATTGCCAGAGCCTTCGTGGTGCGGAAGCACCCCAAAAAACACGGGATGAAACGGTACATAGAGGGAGACGTTCACAAAGGTGACAAAGCGCTCATCGTCGAAGATGTCGTCACCAGCGGCAAATCAACTGTCGAGGCAATCGCGAAAGCCAGAACGGCAGGCCTGGAAATAGTACGGGTGGCTGCAATTATTGACCGGCAGGAGTGCGATGGACGCAACAACATCGAAAGCCAAGGGGTATCCTTCGAGGCACTTTTCACCTTGGAGGAGCTGAAGGGACTTGTCGGTTTGAAGTGAGGCGCCATTGGATAAATCAGCCTACATAAGGCAAAACCTTGACGGCCTGTTTCGGCTCTGGCTGTATCGGGTGACCGCCTTTGGGGCGCTTATCTTTATGGTGCTGAGCGGGATGGACTATTTCGCCGTGCCCGACAACTTCAGAAACTTTCTCGTTGTGAGAATGGCCGTCTCCTCCTTTCTGGTTGCGGCGGCACTTCTCACCTTCAAGGCCCGAAAGCGGTACCTTCTCTACCTTTTGGGCTATGCCGCGATTCTTGCTTCCGCCATTGCGATAGAGTTCATGATCCTGGGGTCCGGGGGACATCGATCCCAGTACTACACCCAGATGATTTTGCTCTACGTGTGCATGGCCGCCTTCCTGCCCGCGAGCCTTACATTTCACATCCCGGCCGCGGGGTTGATATATTCCGTATATCTTCTCCCGATACTCATAGCCGATGAGGTGACGGGCTTCCACACCTTCTTTATCGCCAATTCTTTTATCGTCACTTTCATCGTGACGGGTCTCCTTCTCCGGTATTTGAGCCAGGGCAGCATATTGAACGAACTCGGGCTGCGCTTCGATCTCGAGCAAAAGAAAGCGGTACTTGAGGAATACTCTTCCCAGCTGGAGGAGCTGGTCGATATCAGGACCATGGCGCTGAGGAAGTCCGAGAAAATGTACAAGACACTCTTTGAGGGTGCAACAGACGGGATAGTGATAACCAACAGCAAAGGGGTCATCGTAGATGTAAATGAGCAGGTGCTTACCATCCTGGGATCGGAGAAGAAGGACTGGCTGGGGAGGAACATTGCCGCAATAGGGAGTGAGAGCGGCGCGGCCTGGGAAGGAAGGATGAGGCGCCTTCTGGATGGGGAACTCATAATATTTGAGACGGAATACCGGGGCGCCGACGGCCGCCGGCTGCACCTTGAAACGAGCGCCAAGGCGATTGAGATAAAGGGGATAGTGCTGATCCAGTCCTTTCTCAGGGATATCACGGAGCGCAAGAGGGCGGAGGAGGAGGCGAGGAACATTCACGAACAGCTCCTGCAATCTCAAAAGATGGAGTCCATCGGAAAACTGGCCGGGGGGATAGCCCACGACTTCAACAACATCCTGACTGCCATTCAAGGCTATGTGGGCCTCTGCATGATGAAAGCAGAGCAGCCTGATTCGCTCAGGGCCAACCTGGAACAAATAGAGTATGCCACGATGAACGCCGCCAACCTCACCCAGCAACTGCTGATGTTCAGCAGCAAGCAGCCGGTCGAGGTCGAACAGCTGAACCTGAACAGCAGGATTGACGATCTGATAATGATGTTGCAAAGGCTGATCGGGGAAGATATTTCCATTGTGAAAAATCAGGCGACCGGGCTTTGGAGGATCATGGCTGATGTCGGAAACATGGAGCAGGTGATCATGAACCTGGCAGTGAACGCCAGGGATGCCATGCCGGAAGGAGGAGAGTTGAGAATAACCACCGAAAACGTGAGCCTGGACAAAGAGCAATCCCGGCAGATCCCAAAGGGAAGGCCGGGTGACTTTGTGTGCCTGTCGGTCGCAGACATGGGAGTGGGGATGGATGCGGAAACTGTCAAGCATATCTTCGAGCCGTTTTTCACCACCAAGGGGCCGGGGAAAGGCACCGGCCTGGGGCTCTCGGTCGTGTACGGGATAGTGAATAAACATGGGGGGTGGGTGAACATTACGAGTGAGGCGGGCAAGGGCTCGACCTTCAGGGTGTATTTTCCCCGGGCGGTCGCGGAGCCGGAGATAAAGAAGGATGAAAAGGCACCCTTCCATGATTACCGGGGCCAGGGTGAGAGGATACTGCTGGTCGAGGACGAACGGGAGGTTCGCAACTTCCTCAACACGGCACTCACCGAATCCGGTTATTTCGTGTTCACGGCGGCCGACGCCCAGGAGGCAATAAGGATTTATGAGAGAGAACGAGGGGATTTTCACCTCGCCTTCAGCGACATCATTTTGCCGGGGCAAAACGGCTTACAGCTGGTAGAGCAGCTGCGGTCACGCAAACCCGGGCTCAAGGTCCTTCTCAGCAGCGGATATCTCGATAAAGACTCACAATGGCAAGCGTTACGGGAAAGCGGGTATCCGTTTATAGGGAAACCGTACACGTTGCCCAACCTTCTCAAGGCAGTGAAAACGGCTCTGACCGCACCCTCCCCTGCGGGAGACGCTTCCCGCCCCTGATCCCTGGCCTTTGGTATTTCCCCCGGCCCGCCGAGGCGCTATCTGCGCGCACTCCCTCGCAGTACTCTCTTTCTGGGAGATTTTCCGGAAGGGGCACCAACCGGGGGTGTGCCCTCCTCGGAGGTCGCCGGGGGTGTGCGCGCGGTGATGTACTTCGGGGACTTCCTTCGCACCTTTTCGCCCACCGCCTTGAAATTCAGGTGAAAAAATTCCACGAACTCCTGTGCGGAGTAAAACTCAACGATGTTGTCGCCGAGCGGGTCACCGCGCTCGCAGTTCTCCGGAGCGTAATCCCGGCAAATTTTTGAGCGCGAGTCGTAAATTCGGCACCTGCCGTTGGGTGTCGTGTGTTTGCACAACGTATCGACCTGGACATACCAGTCGGAGTCGCAGTCCACGTAGACGCACACGCCACTGTGGTGCAGGTACCATATGATGGCGTCGTAATCGTCGGTGGCCGCCGGTTCCGGGATGGTGAGGGCTATGTATTTACAGCACTCCGCCCCGCATCCGATGCAGGGGCTTTTTCCTTTTCGCTTCATTTCCAGAGGCGCCTCTTCGCAATATAGGAGTTTTGGTTTCAGCAACAGCGGAGCGGTCAGCTCCGGACAGCGACTCTCTTCACGAAGGGTAAAGCGGCCACCTCGCCGAGGGTCTTTCTGAGAAATTTCCTGTTCTTGAGCGCGATGGTTAAGTTGTAGGTCGACTCTTCCTTTACCAGGTCGAAATCGTAATTTACATTGCTGATGGCCGTGCCGTGCCTTGTGACTGCTGCCATCAAGACTTCTTCATCGGTGTCTTTTTTCACGACCACGGTCATAAACTTGAATTCCTGCCTCGGGACCCTGGTCTCGACCTTCCGGAGTATCCAGAGCACCAGGAAGGTGATGAAAAAGCTCGCTCCCGCGGCCACGTAAAGGCCGCTTCCGACAGCGAGGCCTATGGCGGAGACGATCCAGAGGCAAGCTGCGGTGGTCAGGCCGTGAACCGTCGCTCCCGACTTGATGATGACACCGGCTCCGAGAAATCCCATTCCGGTGATGGCGCCCGCGGCCAGGCGGGCCGGATCGATCCGCACGTAGCTTGAATTTATCACGCTCAGGTGGTGGTAATATTCGGAGACGGTCATCAGGAGGACGGATGCCACACAGACCAGAAGGTGGGTCCGGAAGCCGGCCGGTCTTCCATGGAGGTGCCTCTCAAACCCGATAGCTCCCCCGAGGATCGCGCCAAGCAGAAGACGAATTACTATTTCAAGGTTGGTGATCATGAGTAATCCGAGAGTGTTGTCACAAAGTTCCCAGCTGACGTATTCATTTCTTCCGGCGGCTTCGCACCACGAAAAAATTATAGCAAATTTTCACGAAAATGCGGAGCGGCTTCAGGGAGCGCCTTTTTGCGGTTCCGGGAATGTATCGTGCCGGGGCTTCAACCCATTTGTGTTATTCCTCGATGATTACCGGGGTGATGAGCTTCACCGACCTGCTGGAGTTCGTGTCATTGATGAGGGTCTCGATAGCGTAGTTTCCCGGTGCCAGTTCGGTAGAGTCATAGGTGATGAAGAGCATGAAGTCGGTGGCCGGAGTGTGTGAAACCCGCTCCCAGCGGCCGAAGTCCCGCTGCCCCCCCAGGACTTGCCCCTTGCCGTCCAGAAGGTTGAAGTCGGCAGTAAGGGCAAAGCGGTATCGGCCCTCGGATTCCTGGATCGTGTATCCCACCGGCTCGGCATAGACGATGATCGTTTCTCCGGGCCGGAAAAGGTTGTTCGGTCTGGGATCATAGGCGCCGAATGAGAGCGGCTCCTTTTTTACCAGCAGGTCGCGACGGGTGGTCATTTCCGTCATCCTTCCCCACAGAATCATCTCGGCCCCGGTTAGGGTTTCGATGGCCTTCAGGTACTGGCCGCTCCCGGCCTCCGAAAGAGCTGACTCCAAGCTCCGGGAGAGCGTATCGCCGCGGGATGATACAGCACTGAGAACCAGGATCAGTGAAGCGAGTGCAAGCTCCACGGAGGGTGTTTTCTTTGACATCGTCACTCCTCTCCTTCCCTGTGGTGACTATTATTCCTAACTCTCATCCGGGCCGGCGTCAAGGGGGAATTGGAATTCCAGGCAGACCGGAGGCCGGGGGTCCTTGGGTACTGCCCCCCCCGGGGAGGGGGAGCACCCGTTCTTGACTGTCGTGGCGGTCTCGGGCATTGTTCCCTGGCATGCGGAGCGTTCTGTTTATCGAACCTTTTTATGGCGGCTCGCACAAGTTCTTTGCCGACCGGGTCGTCGCCCATTCCGCGCACCGGGTGCATCTCTTAACCCTCCCCGCGCGTTTCTGGAAGTGGCGGATGCGGGGCGCCCACCTCTGGCTGGCGGAAAAGGTCAGAGCGCGGCTTGGAAGGTTCGACTGTCTTCTGGTCTCTGACATGCTCAGCCTCGGCGAGCTGCAGGGCGTGGTTCCGGAGCTGGCGGGGATCCCGAAAATTGT
>JAUVQV010000168.1 GCA_030597995.1 Candidatus Rokuibacteriota bacterium | reverse complement strand
CGAACTTATTTTCGGTGACCTGGAGTTCGTCGAAAAAAGACTTGAAAGGATGGAGCTGGCCTCAAAAAAAGGCCAGAAACAAGATGAAGCATCCGGACCGGTTCTGCATAAATGCAGGGAGGCACTCGAAAAGGAGATATCTCTCAGGAATATCCGGTTCACCGACGAGGAAAAAAGGATTTTGTCGTCTTACCAGTTTCTGACAACAGTGCCTGAAATTATCGTGCTTAACATAGGGGAAAGAGACATCGGTTCGGGCAGGGTTAAAAAGGTTCAGGCTGAAATTGAGGATTATTTCAAGGCCAAGGGTCCGGACGATGTTCCGGCCGTCATCCCCCTGTGCGGGAAAATAGAAATGGAGATTGCCCAGCTTCCGGAGGAGGATGCCAAGTCCTTCCTGGATGACCTTGGGATCGAGGCCCCGGCCAGGAACAGGCTCTGCATGGCTTCATGTGACTCTCTCGGCCTGATCTCGTTCTTCACCATCGGCAAAGATGAGGTCCGGGCGTGGACGATAAAAAAGAACTCGGATGCCCTCAAGGCGGCTGGAAAAATACACTCCGACATAGAGAGGGGTTTTATCAGGGCGGAAGTGATAAGCTTCGATGACTATGTCTCTGCGGGGGAAAATATGGGAACGGCAAGGGAAAAAGGGCTGGTCCGGCTTGAGGGAAAGACCTACCTGGTCAAGGATGGGGACATTATAAAATTCAAGTTCAATGTGTAGATCACTTCCCTTGTGGAATTCTGCAATCCCATTTAGATACAAACAGTTAATACCGCACCCTTTATTATTTACTTTGCCTTTATCGGATATTGTACGGGGCGTACCCGGGTTAGTCACGAGAGAGATTTTGCGTCCTGGCAAGGCGTCGCCGGAGTGAGCGCGGAGGCGTACTACTGTACGCCGCACAAGCGAACGAGGGCGCAACGCAGCCAGGGCGTAAAAGATCCTCGTGACCCGGGCTAGAGGGGGTTGTCGTCCTTGTCCACGGCATAAAGTCTCATGCCGTCCGGGTCGGGGACCAAAGCGTCCGGGATCCACGGCGCCAGGCACTCGCGGTCCACGACACACGGGTCGGTGAGGGTCAACAGGAAATTGACGATATCCTGTATTCCCTGCTCCGGCAATTCGACATTCTGAATGGCGGGGTATCCCGTTTCACGGTCCTGCTGCAGCTTGGCGAGGGCCTTCTTAGTGTTCGTTTCAGTGTATTGGGTCTGGATGGACGGATCCAGCCGGCTGAGATCGCAATACAGAACCGCTCGAGCCGGATTGAGGTGATGCCTGACAATGCCCTCCAAGGTCTCATAAAATCCCGCGTGCCCGTAAGACCCAGTGACTTCAACATTCAGGAGGGACGGCGTCCGAAAAGCGTACCTGTCGGCAGGGTTCCGAGTCTCGCGAAAACGGCCGAAGTCGTCGCTGCCGGCGAGACCGTCCCCTTTTCCGACGCCGATCTGAATGGTGCACAGGACATGGAAATCCTCGTCGGTGAAAAAATCACCGGAATGGCATCCGGCGCATCCAACGCCGTTCTTCTCCGTGGACCGGAAAAAATACAGGGCTCCCCGTTTGGCCGAATCGCCTATAGCTTCATCATCCCCCTGCACATAGGCCTTCCAGGGAGTGTTGACAAAAACCTGGGATCGCTGATAGGCGCCGAGGGCCCTGGCTATGTTCTGATAGGTGATGAGGACATCGGGGCCGTCACCGCTCCGGAATGCCTCCTGGAATTCGGCCAGCCAGTTATTGTGCTCCCGGTCGTCACGCGCGTCGCCATAATTGCCGATCCGTCGGGCAAGATACGACCGCACTTCCTCATTGTCCTCAAATTTCGTCAAGGTCGTACCCCGCATCTCCGCCTCCGCGGTCACCGGAAAGCGGCTCTGGGCCTCGGGCAGGAAATCCCCGGCCTTGGGATCCGGGGTTCCGGGCTCCGAGTCAAAAGTCCGGATGCCGAAACCGTCTCCGCCGTTTGCCCCGGCGGTCTTTCCCAGGCTCTCGATGGCCCCGTCCCAGTGCAGAAACTTATCCCACAGGCCGACGTTGAAAGTCGTCGGAGAGTTTCGCGGAACATTCGGACCGCCGCTGGTGTGCACGCGGCCTCTCCCCAAAAGATCCGGCTTCTGAGAGGCAATCCCGACCGGAAGCGGCAAGGCATCACCCCCGCCGAGGACTGGATGGTGGCAGCTGGCGCACGCCATGTCGAAGTCCAGCCCCAGGGACTTGGAAAAAAATAATTTCATCCCCAGTTGGGCCAGGGAGTCTTCAATACTCGGAAGACTGCGACCGGCCGTGGGGTCACCTGTCAACCCCTGTTCAGCAATGACTTCTCGCAATTGAATGTCAACAGGAACGGTCTGGTCTATCTTTGGGTGTATCGAGGTCTGCAGGAGAAATTGCTCATCCAGTTCCGGGGACTGAGCCTCCTCACCCGATCTGCAGCCCTGCAGAGACCAAAAAACCGCGAGGGCAACCAGGGACAGTAATTGAATCCGCGACTTCATAGCACTCCTCCCTATAAAATACCGGGAAGTAGTTTTTCAGCACCTGCGCCTGACTGACTGAAAATCGCTGCCTGCTGCGGGTACAACTTGTTTGTACCAAGCCTTATTCCGGTAATCAAGGAAAAACCGTGGTGCGTGCGGGCTGGACGCAGTGTGCCCGAACGGTCGTCCGGCGGACAACCGGGGGCGCCTCGGTTGTGTCACATGTCAAGACCTGACACCTTCATCCCCTTGCCTGGTCCTCTCCGACGATGGTACTCTCTTCATACCGGGTATATAGAATCTGTTCCGGGTAATCTCACATCTTAAGAAGGAAAGATTGAACGTGTGCAGAGAAAGGAGCTTCTTATGAATGCCATCCGGACTTTGATCCTCATTACCTTCGCCGCGATCACTTTTTACCCTCTCTCGTCTCTGGACGCCGCCGGCCGGAGCGTCAGCTACCAGATCGACGGGAAGGACTACGAAGGCTACTACGTCTCTCCGCGTGACAAGGCACCTCTCGTCCTGCTGGTTCACGACTGGGACGGACTGACGGACTACGAGGTGAAGCGGGCCGGCATGCTGGCCGACTTGGGCTACGCGGTCTTCGCCCTCGACCTGTTCGGCGCCGGGGTCCGGCCGACCAAGGTCGAGGACAAGCGACGGCACACCGGTGAGCTCTACCAGGACCGTCAGAAGATGCGGAGGCTCATGAAAGGTGCCCTCGAGACCGCCGCCGGAAAAGGCGCCGACATCGGCAACGCCGTCACCATCGGCTACTGCTTCGGGGGAACTGCAGTGCTCGAGCTGGCCCGCTCGGGCGAGGACCTCAAGGGCTTCGTCACTTTCCACGGCGGGCTGAAGACACCGGAAGGTCAGGATTACTCCGCTGCCAAGGGCGAAATCCTGATCCTGCACGGCACGGCGGACACTTCCGTCACCATGGATCACTTCGCGGCCCTGGCTATGGAGCTGGAGAAGGCCGGGGTCACGCACGAGATGCTGACCTACAGCGGCGCACCCCACGCCTTCACGGTGTTCGGCAGCGCCCGCTACCGCGAGGACGCCGACCGCAAGTCGTGGGCGCGGTTCAGTAACTTTCTCAAAGAAACGCTTCAGTGACACCCACGGCCGCCCCCAAGGGCGCCAAATCTCCCCCGGCCCCTCTTTACTAAAGAGGGGAACCAAAGACTTCCCCCTAATTGAAGAGGGGAACCAAGGACTTCCCCCTAATTG
>JAUVQV010000145.1 GCA_030597995.1 Candidatus Rokuibacteriota bacterium | reverse complement strand
GGACGGCATTCTCCGGGCCGCGGACCAGGAGCGCTGCGACCTGATCATCATGGGGGCGTACGGCCATAGCCGGGTGCGGGAACTCCTCCTGGGGAGCACTACCGAGGAGATACTCCGCCGCGCCGCCGTGCCTCTGCTCCTCTATCGTTGACATGGTGATGCCTTCCGACCTCACCAGTGAGGTCCGCCGGCGTCTGGAAGAGATCACCGGTCCCGGCTCGGTCATAGGAGACCGTGAGACCATGGAACCCTATGGCCGGGACATGACGCCGGGGAAATTCTCCCCTCCCGAGATAGTCGTCCGGCCGGCAGACGCCGTCCAGGTCGCCGGGATCCTGAAACTCGCCCGGGAGCTCGGTTTTCCAGTCATCCCCCGGGGAGCCGGGACCGGCGTGGTCGGGGGAGCGATTCCCTTCGAGGGAGGCGTGGTTCTCTCGCTGGAGAAGATGAACCGCATCCTGGAGATCGACCGGGACAACATGATGGCGGTGGTCGAACCCGCGGTGGTGACCGGGGACCTGCAGCGGGAGGCCGAGGCCCGTGGGCTCTTCTACCCCCCCGACCCCGCCAGCTTGAGTTCCTGCAGCCTGGGGGGGAACGTGGCCACCGGCGCCGGCGGACCCCGGGCCGTGAAATACGGGGTTACCCGGGATTACGTGTGCGGTCTGGAGGTAGTGCTCCCGACCGGGGAGATTCTCGAGTTGGGCGGCAAAATCGTGAAGTACGCCAGCGGCTATCACCTGCTGGATCTCTTTGTCGGATCGGAGGGGACTCTGGGCGTGGTCACCAGGATAACCCTGCGACTCCTCTCCCTTCCGCCCCATCGCGTCGACCTGCTGGTCCCCTTCGCCGGCCTCGATGACGCGGCCCGGGCGGTGACCGAGATCATCCGCCAACGCATCCTCCCGTCGACTTTAGAGTTTATGGACCGGGGGGCAATCGAAGCCAGCCGACGCTTCCTGGGGCGAAAGATCCCGTTTGAGGGGGCGGGCGCTCATCTTCTGGTCGAAGTGGACGGCCATCACCGGGAACAGGTGCTGGCGGATTGCGAGGAGGTGGGGAGCATCTGCCGGAAGTGCGGGGCAGAGGACGTCCTGGTCGCCGACAGCCTTCCCGTACGGGAAAAGCTCTGGGAGACGCGGCGCTCCGTCGGAGAGGCCCTGAAGGCCCAGCACCGTGATGTCGGGAAGCAGGATGTGGTCGTCCCGCGAATGTCCATTCCGGAGCTGATACGGCGGGTAGGTCCTCTGGGGGTCAAACACGGAGTCCAGACCGTCTGCTTCGGGCACGCCGGTGACGGGAACGTCCACATCAACATTCTCCCAGGCCCCCTGGACGAGGCCGCCTGGCAACAGCGCCTGGAGGCGGTGCTCTCAGAAATCGTCCGCGAGGTCTGCGACCTGGGAGGGATGCTCTCCGGAGAGCACGGGATCGGGTGGATGAAAAAACGCCACCTCGCCCGCATCCTTCCCCCCCGGCACCTGGAACTGATGCGGGGGATAAAAGAGGTTTTCGATCCCGCCGGGGTCCTGAATCCCGGCAAGGTCATCGACATCCGGCAGGACTAAACCGAAACAACCTCCTTGACTTCGGGGATTTGTTCTTTTAAATAGCGTTCAATTCCCTGCTTCAGAGTCATCTGTGACATCGGGCACCCGGCACAGGAGCCCACCAGCCGGACTTTCACTACCCCGTCGTCCCCGACTTCCACCAGCTCAACATCCCCGCCGTCGGCCTGGAGCGAACCCCGGACCTGGGCGAGCGCCTCCTTCACCTTTTCTTCCATCGTCAAATCTCCCTTTTGCCAGATTAAGGGTCTGTGATAAAATAACTTATTTCCTCACAAACCCTAACGTTTCTGTTAATATAGTTTCAAAGCAGGGGATGTCAACCACGAATCGTGTGAGAAAGAAGCTGGTTCAGAAAAACCCGGCATTCTTCAAGAGCTCACCGTCACCGAGGGAGGTCGCATGAGAGAGGCCGTGGCCCTGTGTGCGCTTATTCTTCTTCTCGCCGCCGGCTGTGTCACCACGGGGCGGGATTTTCCGGTCACGCCGGTGAAAAGGATCGTCAGCGGGCAAACCACCACGACCGAGGTCCGGGTCACCTTCGGCGAGCCCTATTTGAAGGTGTTCCAGAAAGACAAGCAGACCTGGACTTACTACCGGGTTCTCTATGCACTCCCCAACCGGGTGCGGTCCAAGGAGCTGAATATCGTCTTCGACGCCCGGGGAGTCGTGGAAGATTTTTCCTACAGCACCAATTATCCGGACAGCAAGTGAGAACACCCCTCGCCGCTCTGATCGCGCTTTTTTTCATATCCGCCTGCGCTCCGACCGCATCAGTCCGCAACGGTGGGGGGGCGGGGATAGAGGCGGCCCGCCTGGAGTCATACTCCGGGCCCAAGGCCCGAATTGCGGTGGCGAGGTTCGATGACAAAACTGCCAAGGGCTACGGCACCATCGGTGAGGGGATGGCTACAATGTTCACCACCGCTCTGGTGAACAGCAACCGCTTCATCGTTCTCGAGCGGGACCTTTTGGAGGAAGTTATCCGGGAGCAGGATCTGGTCACCGGAGGCCGAGTCAAGACCGGGACAGGAGCCCCGACGGGTGAAATCGAGGGGGCGGAACTGTTGCTGACCGGCGCGGTGACGGCCTTCGAACCCGAGAAGATGGGCCTCGGGGGGGGGCTGATCGGACTCGGTACTCTGATCGGCACCGCCGTCCTGCACGCCAAGGAGGAGCACATCCCGGTCGCGGCCGCGACTTACACCGAGTCCTACATCGCTCTCGATGTGCGGATTGTGGACACCGCCACCTCGCGTCTTCTGTCCTCGATCAGCGTTGAGGGGAAGGGAAAAGACTGGGGGGGAGGCGTCATCGGCGTGGTCGGCGGCGGTCGCTCCCGCCTCCCGCTGGCATTCGGCGGATTCCAGAAGGGCTCCACCGAAAAGGCGGTCCGGACCGCGATCGACCTGGCGGTGGCGGGGATCGCCCGGCAGACCCCACCGCACTATTTCCATTACACGGATCAGGCCTTCGCGAGCGGGCGGATGTTGGGCTTCGCCTACCTCGATCTCCCCGGTGCCGGCGGAGAGGGATTTCCCGCCCGCGGGTTCCGGAAGGCCGACAACGACACGGAGTGGTCTGCGCTGGCCTCCGATCTGGGGCTGACAGGGGAGGCCGCCTCCGCTCCGGCGGACTTTTCCTCATACCGGGTGGTGGCCGTCTTCGCCGGCATTCAGCCGGAACCGGGTCGGAGCATCTCGGTGGAAAAGGTCGTCTCCTTCCCCGACCGGGTGGAAATTACCGCCAGCCTCCTGACGACGTCGTCGCTCCCGGCCGGGAGCAAATCGGAGACCTCCGAGGCAGAATCGGGCACCCGGAACCCCGCCGCATTCCTGAAGATCGAGAAGGTGCCGGGACAGGTCCTGGTGCAGTGGGCCCAGGCGGACAGGTAAACGGGTAAAGACGAATCAGTGGGGGGGTGCTATGGCCAAGGAACGCGGCGTCAGCAAGAAACTCTACGCTCTGGCGGTGAAAATGGAAACCGACGGGATGAAATTCTACCGGGACCTGGCCGACAAGGTCGGCGCTCCCCTGGCCAAAGAGATGTTCAAATCCTTTGTGAAGGACGAGGAGCGCCACCTGCAGGTCGTCAAAGCGATCTTTTCGGGAATACCCCTGGTTGAGGTCTCGCGCCGGTTCCAGCCCGGTACGCCGGCCCAGCGTTTACAGACTGCGTTCAGCAAGGCAAAGGGCAAGGGGAGCCGGAGAGTTCCGGCAGGATTGGATGAGGTACGGGCCCTCGAACTCGCCATGGAGATGGAAAAAGCGAGCTACCGGATCTACCATCTGGAGGCGGAGAAAGTCAGCTCCCCCTCGGAAAAGAGAATCCTGGAGAGACTGGCGCGTGAGGAAGGAGGGCATTTCGAGATCCTGAACAACTCTCACGCCTACCTTACCGACAACGGAGGCTGGTTCATCTGGCAGGATCACGCCATCATCGACGGCGGCTGATTCACGGGGCCCTTTTCTGCCCGGGCTTCGTTGCACCCTCATTCGCTTGTGCGACATACAGTAGTATGACTCCGCGCTCACTCCGGCAACACCTCGCCAGAACAGAAAATTGCTCCCGTGACTCAACCGGGTACGCCCGGTAAAATATAGAATCAAAATTCTTGATCGCTCGACTGCACCGGGAT
>JAUVQV010000206.1 GCA_030597995.1 Candidatus Rokuibacteriota bacterium | reverse complement strand
GTGCGGCAGCTCTACCGGGACCGGAAGGTGTCCACCGTCCTGGTCATGGGCGGCTCCGGGGACTACTTCGACGTCGCCGACACCGTGATTATGATGGACGCCTACCGGCCCCGGGCGGTCACGGCCCGGGCCCGCGAGATCGCCGCCCGCCACGCCCAGCGTCGCCGCCCCGAGGGGGGGGAGGCCTTCGGCACGCTGACCCCCCGGCACTTCGTCCCCGCCTCTTTCGACCCTTCCCGGGGGCGGCGCGAGGTGAAGATCGACACCCCCCGCGTGAACACCCTCCTCTTCGGAAAATCCACCATCGACCTGACCGCAGTGGAACAGCTGGTGGACGGGGGGCAGACCCTGGCCGCCGGCTGGGCGATCCACACCCTTTCTACCCGGCACCTCTCGGGGGAGATCACCCTCGCCGAGGCTCTCGAGGCCCTCTTCCGGGAGATAGAAGAGCGGGGCCTCGACACCCTGCTCCCCTGGCGGACCGGGACCCTCGCCCTCCCGCGCCCCTTCGAGGTTGCCGCCGCCATCAATCGCCTGCGTGGGGTGCGGGTGAAGGACTGAACATTGTTTCCATAAAGTTCACAGAGGACACAGAGCACAACCTATTGGCCTCACTCGGAGTGAAAACCGGGACATGTGGATAAATGTCACAACAGGAACTACTGAAAAGAGTTGTCCGGTTACTCGATTTTTCTATTTGGAGCGTTTGCGGCTGCGGGGGTGGGATTGGTCATAGACGCGGGAGAGCTGTTCCAGGTCGACGCGGGTGTAGCGCTGGGTGGTGGAGAGGCTTCGGTGCCCGAGCATCTCCTGGATGGCCCGCAGGTCGGCCCCGGCGCCGAGGAGGTGGGTGGCGAAGCTGTGGCGGAGGGAGTGCGGGGTGATCCTCTTGGTCCAGCCCTGGCGGCGAGCCAGCCCGGTCAGGAGGCGGTGCACGCTCCGGGAGGTCAGCCTCCCCCCCCGGAGGTTGACGAAGATCGGTTCCGTGCTCCCCCGGCCGGCCTTTCTCTCTTCCGCCAGATAGCGGGAGAGGGCGAGGGCGGCCTTGGAGCCCACCGGGACCAGACGCTCTTTGCGGCCTTTGCCCCGGACCCGCACGGTGCCGCCGGGCAGGTCGAGGTCCTCCAGGTTCAGCCCCGCCAGTTCCCCGACACGCAGGCCGCTGGAGTAGAGAAGCTCCAGGATGGCCCGGTCCCGCAGGCGGCTCTTCGGTGAGGCGCCCGGCGAATCGAGCAGCCGGAAGGCCTCATCCACGGTGAGGATCGGCGGCAGTTTCTTCGGCTGGGTGGGGGAGGGGAGAGTCCGCGCCGGGTTGCCCTCCATCTGCCCCTCGCGGTTCAGGAAGCGGAAGAAACTGCGCAGCGTCGCCAGCTTGCGCGCCAGGGAAGCGGGCTTCAACCCCAGGCCCGAGAGGTGGCCCAAGAAAGAGCGGACTGTTTTGAGGGTAATTCCGGAGGGATCGAGCTCTCCTTTGCCTTCCTGCCGGACGGCGGCGGCGCGGACAAAATCGGTAAACTGCCTCAGGTCGGCCGCATAGGCACGGATCGTGGAGGGGGAAAAATCCTTCTCCACCCGAAGGTAGTTCAGGAAGGCGCCCACGGGATCCCGAACCATACTTTAAATATTAGCACACCTCAGATGTCATCCCGGAGTGACAAATAAAGTGACCTTGTGGTCTTGTACGGAACGGCAACTGGAGGATTAGTGCTCTTACTCCTGGTGGCCGCACTCTTTGCGGGGGCATTCCAGAACGCCCGCGCCGCCGCGTCTGGTCTTTTCCACCATGATCGGCGAACCGCATTTGGGGCAGGGCTTGTCCAGAGGTTTGCCCCAGGTGGCGAACTGACACTCCGGATAACGGCCGCACGAGAAAAACCGCCTCTTGGTCTTGGTGAAGCGAGACCTCAGCGTCCCGGTGCACTCTTCAACGGGACAGGGCAACCCCTCTTCGAGCGCCCGGGTGTTCTTGCACTCGGGATACGCGGAGCAGGCCAGAAATTTACCGAAGCGGCCGGTCTTGATCACCATCGGGCTGTCGCACTTGTCGCAGTTCACCGAGGCCGTCTCGTCGGCGGGCTTCTCGACCGGTGTAATGCGTCCCTCCTCGTCCTCGGTGAAGTTCATGGTGTTCTTGCACTCCGGGTAGCCCGGACAGGCCAAAAAGCGGCCGTTCCTCCCCCAGCGGATGACCATCTTTTTCCCGCACTGGTCGCACACGATCTCGGTCGGCACCATTTCGGTCTTGACGTTCTGCATCTGTTCTTTGGCCTGGTCCAGATTGGTTGAGAAGCGTTTATAGAAGTCCCGCAGAGTCTCCCTCCAGCTCTCCCGCCCCTCCTCGATCTGGTCGAGTTGATCCTCGAAGGCGGCGGTGAATTTAACGTCCAGAACCTCCGGGAAGTGCTTGACCAAAAGGGTGTTCACAAGCTGGCCCAGGTCGGTGGGGTGGAACCGCTTCTTGATCTTTTCAGTGTAGTCGCGGTGCTGGATGGTGGTGAGGATGGCGGCGTAGGTGCTGGGCCGCCCGATCCCCTTTTCCTCCAGCTCCCGGACCAGGGTGGCCTCGGTGAACCGCGGCGGGGGCTGGGTGAAGTGTTGGCGCGGGAGCAATTCCAGCAGTTTCAAAATTTCACCTTCGGTCAACGGCGGGAGCAGCCCTTCGGACTGACCCTCGTCGCCGCCGGCCTTCCCGTTTTCCTCACGGGTCTCCTCATAGACCCGGGTAAAGCCCGGAAAGACCAGCACCGAACCCGTGGCCCGGAAGAGGCCGTCGCCGGCTTCGATGTCCACCCCGGTCTGATCGTAGAGGGCGGGCAGCATCTGGCTGGCTACGAACCGCTGCCAGATGAGGCGATAGAGGGCGGCCTGATCCTTCTCCAGGTATTTCTCCAGATCCTTCGGACGGCGTAGAACCGAGGTCGGGCGGATCGCCTCGTGCGCCTCCTGGGCCGATTTGCGTCCCCGGTAGTGGGGAGGGCGTTCCGGCAGGTACTCCGGGCCGTACTCGGTGGTGATGAGACGCCGGGCTTCCTGCTGCGCTTCGCCGGCCACCCGCGGCGAGTCGGTCCGCATGTAAGTGATCAGACCCACCCCCCCCTCCTCGCCGATCTCCAGCCCCTCATAGAGCTGCTGGGCCAGGCGCATGGTCCGCTTGGCGGTATACCCGAGGCGG
>JAUVQV010000068.1 GCA_030597995.1 Candidatus Rokuibacteriota bacterium | reverse complement strand
TCCCTCTCTAAATTGCGTTGAGCCTGCCGGCGGGGATCATTGTTACGAAAGCCGGGGGTAAAAGCAAGGCCGGGCAAGGGAAAGGAAGGACGATACCTCGAGTTTCAAAGTGCGGCAGGGCGCAACGGTTCGCCGGCGCGATGCAAAGCAAAAAGACCTGCGGCGTTGCGTAGGACCCTACATCTTGTGGCACAAGGAGCAGATCATCATGCCTCCACCCCCGCGGAGCTTGTGACCCTCGGTTTCCGCGACATGGGGATTGTGGCAGGTGCCGCAGACGATCTTGCGGATGGGGAACAAGGGGAGTTCCTCCGGGATGGATTCCGCCCGCTCCTCATCGAGAGATATGATGTGATCCTTATCCGCCGGGTGGAACGTCTCCGGGTGACACCGCAGGCAGAGGACCACGATATCGGCCTTGAACTTGACCGTTTCGGAGGTGTCGACCTCCAGGTTGGGGCGGACAGTGTGGCAGAATAAGCACCCCTCTCCCGAATCGATGTCCAGATGAGGGTTCCCTTTCGCGAACTGTTCCATGATGTGACATCTGTTGCAGAATTCATTTCTATTTTCATAAGGCCCGCCTCGGGTGAGTTTGAACAATCCTGTATCACCCTCGTGGCCGGGCACATGGCAAGTCAGGCAGGTAAGGAAGTCATCGTCACTAACCGGGAACTCCACCGGAACAGAGGCCTCTTCAATCTCGCTCGTCGGATGTGCGGCCACGGAGATCTTGCCGGTGCCGTGGCAGCGGTTGCAGAGGGCGATCGGGTCCTCGGTGCGCAGAGGATACTTCTCCCCCTCGAGATGGCAGCTGAGGCAGCGGTCCTTGTGGAGGTGGGGACTCATAGTGACGTCATCATCGGCAGCTGAAGCGATGCCTCTCGAGGTTACGCTCAAAATCGAAACAAGGAGGGCGACGGCAAACAGAATTCTTCGTTTCATACTTTATCCTCTCGTTCGCGTTGATAGTCCGCAGGGGCTCCCACTTCCCATTCCCGCAGGAGGAATGTTGCAAAAACAGCAACATTCCTCCTCGCCTTGCTGTAAACATTATTAAAATATACAATATTAATGCCCGTGTCAAATATTGATCGAGCGGAATACCCTCGATGGAGACTGGCGGGGTGGGCCGCGGCGTACAGGGGAAGAGGAAGGAACCTCACTTTTTGGTGTAAACCTGACAGGGGGGCAGGGATGAAAGTCAGCGGGTGGATGCAGCGGAAGCTGGTTACCATCCAGAAGGGGGATACGGTGGAACGGGCGCAAACCCTGATGGTGGTCAACAATATCCGGCATCTGCCGGTCATGGCGCGCAACCGTCTGGTTGGCATCATCTCTGACAGAGACATCCGGGGAATTATGATCAGGCAGCGGGTGTCAGGCGCGAAGAGGAAGGGACAGTACGTCTTTTATCTTCCTCAGGACGTAAAGGTGGAGGAGGCCATGACAGCCGATCCCATCCAGGTCAGCCCCGGGGCAGATCTCGAAGAAGCGGCCCGGACTCTCTACACGGAAAAGATAGGGTGCCTCCCGGTAGCGGAGAAAGGCCGCCTGGTCGGAATTATCACCGAGACCGATGTCCTGTGGGTTTTCACGCAAATCCTGGGCGTGCTGGAGTCCAGCTCCCGGATCGACGTCGTTCTCGGGGAAGACCCCCAGGCCATAGAGAAGGCCACCGAGATCATCCGGCGCAACCGGGGCGACATCATCAGCATCGGGCTCTCCCCGAACTCGGACGGATCTCAGAAAGTCTACCATTTCCGGCTCAGAAGCGGCGAAACCGGGCCGATCACACACGGGTTGAAGAAAGCCGGCTTCAAAATCCGTAACGTGATTCACTGATGTCGGCGTGGTAGTGTGCTGCATGAGCAATGGAGGCAGCGCAGGATGAGTGCGCTCTCGCCCCACCTTCAGGTCTTTCTGGTCATCCTGCTCATGCTCCAGGGGATTGTGACCGTGTGGTCCTACCGCCTGACCGCTTCCCTGCCGGAGACGGTACTCGTTGCGCTCCTCCCCTTCATAGGCCTTCCCTATCTGCTCTATCTGAAGCGCGAGCGCCTTTATGACAACCACGTTGCCGGAGCCCTCTCTTATCTGGTCCTGCTGGGGGCCATGCTGGCCTTTGTATTCCTGAGCCGGGAGGAGATCCCCTGGATGCTGCTCTACACGATGCAGGTATTCGGTTTCCTGGGAGTCTTGAATCTGGTCGCGACCAAACTCAAAGAATAGCCCGCGGTGCGCTTGCCCGGGCTAGCTACGCCCCGTACTTTTTCAGGCGTCTAGCATGGGCCAAAAGGAGACCCATGAGGTGGAGCGTGGGCCGCACTCCCAGGCTGCCGCGGGCACAGTGGACCTCGTCGAATTTTCCCAGACCGTCCGGGAGGGCGTAAGGTGAGGAGATGAGGAGCGGGACCGGGTGCCAGCTGTGGCTTTTGAGGATTGAAGGAGTGGAATGGTCACCGGTCACGGCCAGGACATCCGGAGCCAGAGCAAGAATACGGGGGAGAACGGAATCGGCCTCCTCGATGGCTCGGACTTTCCGTTCAAAGTCACCATCCTCCCCGGCACTGTCGGTCTTCTTGTAGTGAAGGAAGAAGTAGTCGAACTCCTCCCAGCGCTCCTTGAAGATGGCCAGAAGCTGCTCCAGATCCCGGGGCCGTTCGTCCACCGTCATCCCGACCAGACGGGCCAGGCCCCGGTACATGGGATAGCAGGCCAGCCCCAGGGCGCGCACACCGAAACACTCTTCCATGGTGGGGGAGGGGTGGTAAAAGGAAAACCCCCGGAGGAGGATACGATTGGCCTGGGGCTCGTCAGCCAGAATCCTCCAGGCTTCGGAGACGACCCGGGAGACCAGCTCCACAGTCGGGCGGCCCTGCTCGGGATCGGCGGCCCGAACCTCCAGCGGAGGGAGGCCGGTGACCTGGGGATCGGTATCAAAGAGGTCTTCGCGGAGTTCCGGGCCCCGAATTATGAGCGCCGCCCGGTGCTCTTTCACCGGATGGAAGAAGATTTCGTAGCCAGAGACGGCCACACCTTGCTGGAGTTTGGCACAGACCCGGATCATTTCTTCGTCACTGAGGCGGCCGGCGCGGCGGTCGATGATACTGCCGCTGCGGTCGGCAGTGGCAAAATTGACGCGGATGCACAAATCCCCCCTCTGCACCGGGAAGGAGGACCCCAGGGCTTCCATAACCCCACGCCCGATCCGGTATTGGAGGGGGTCGTAGCCGAAGAGTGCCAGGTGCGAGGGTCCGCTCCCGGGAGTGATGCCGGGCAGAAGGGGTTCCAGGAGGCCGCAGGAAGAGTGGGCGGCCAATCGATTGAGGTGCGGAGTCCGTGCGGTGCCCAATTCGGTCTTCCCTCCCGGGGTTGTCGGGAGTCCCCCGAGACCGTCCAGGATAAAGACCACAATTTTTGAGTCGTTTCGGACCAGAAGATCGCGGTACATTTCGTACATACGTTACCCTCCACGCAGTAGGCATGGGTCAGAGAGATCTTATCCGACGCGGTTTCACCTGGCAAGCCCCCTTCCTGTGATCCCCAGAAGTTGTCCCACAGCGTCTCCCATTTGACAGGGTGCAGAGGCTTCCATACCATCTTTCGGGGAGTGAGTGCATCAGGGATGGGAAAGGCGGAGAAAAATAAAGTCATTGTCCGGCGCCGTCTGCGCCGGGGGGAAACATTCTTCGAGGAGGTGCCCTTTCCTCCGGGGTGGGAAGTGCTTCACCTCCCCTCCAGTCCCGCCGCCCCCCCCCTGCAGGAAGATGACCTTCCCGGCCCGGCGTCAATACTTGTGCCCGAGGGGAAGGTCGTGGTGGTGGTCAACGATGCCCAGCGACCGACTCCCACCCCCTGGCTCCTGGAGCGGTTGGCCCTGGACTGGGAGCGGTCCGATCTTTTTGTGGCCGTGGCCACCGGCAGCCACCTCCCTCCCTCCGAGGCGGAGTTGGATGAGATGCTTGGATCTTTCAAAGAGCAGGCCCGCCCACGTCTCGTCGTGCACGAGGCTGCGGGGAGCGAGACGGTCTCCCTTGGGCGGACCGGGCGCGGGACCCCGATTGAGGTAAACCGCTGCCTGGAGGGAGCGGAAGTGGTTCTCTGTCTGGGATCGGTAGAGCCGCACTACTTCGCCGGCTGGACCGGCGGCCGCAAATCCCTGATCCCAGGCCTCAGCTCCCTGGCGACCATGCAGGGCAATCACCGCCTGGCACTTGAACCGGCCTCCGCCCCCGGTCGCCTGGCTGACAATCCCCTGCACCTGGACCTGGTGGAGGGGTTGACCATGGTCCAGGCGTGGCTTAACCGGGGAAAACCCTCCCATCTTCTCTCGTTGAGTGTTATTCACTGCCACGACCGCTTTTTCGGGTACGGCTTCGGCCCTCTCCACCGCGCGGTGGAAGAACTCTCCGACAGGGCCTGGGAGGTCTTCGGACGGCAAATACCTTATTCTTTTCCATTAGTGGTGTGCTTTGTGGACCACCCCTTGGATCGCGACCTCTACCAGGCCATGAAGGCCTTTGAAAATTGGAAATCCGCCGTGGCACCGGGCGGCATTCTGGTATTGGTTGCAAAGTGTCACGCCGGGATGGGTCCCCCGAGCTTCCAGCAGTTTATCGACCCAAAGGTCGAGTTGGGGGACTTCCTTCTTCAGGCAGAGAAAGGCTATCGGCTTGGTGACCACAAGCTGGTGAATCTCCTGCGCTACCAGGAGGAGGACAAGAAGGTATTCCTGGTGTCCAGCGGCAACTTTCCCTCAGTCCGCCCTCCTTTCGCGGTGTTTCCCGATCTTTCGGAGGCCATTCAGGAGGCCGGGCAGGCGATCGGAGTGATTGTCGGCCGGGCCTTGGTTGTGGAAGATGCCGGACATGCAATCCCGGTTCTCCCTTGACCGCGGAGAACGCCATGGAGTAACATCCGGGGTGGTATGGTGAAGAACTTGAAGGGCCGGAAAAAGAGGCTTTCCACGATCGCCGTGGTCTCTCTGGTCTTGCTCGGCTCGAGTTGCAGCGAGCTTCTCACCGGCGGGTCCGACGACGGCCAGAACAACTATGCGGTGATCGTCGGTGTCGCTTCATACCGTGACTCGAGCTTCAATCTGAGTTGGGCTGACGACGACGCCCGTGAATTCTTCGATGCTCTCGTCCGCGGAAAAAACTGGGAGCCGAGCCGGATTACCATACTCATCGACAACGCGGCTACCAAGAGCGCAATCACCTCGGCCATCACCAGCACCGGCAACCGAATGTCATCCGACGACAAGTTCGTCTTTTATTTCTCGGGACATGGGAGATTTGACACGGACCAGCCGCCGAGTGACGAAGGGGATGGGCGGGACGAGTATCTGCAACCGACCGACACCCTTCGCAACTCCCGCGCCAACGACATCAGCGATGACGTGCTCGTGGCTCTGCTGTCGGCGCTACCGACCAATAATGTGCTTGTTGTTCTGGATTCGAGCTTCAGCGGAGGCTTCCTCGATGATCTGTCGCAGCCCGGCTACATGGCGATGACCGCCAGTGCCGCCAATGAATCCCCGCTGGAAGAGAGCAATTTTCTCCGCAACGGAGTCTTTACCTTTTACCTGGTGGAGGGTATGCGGGGTCCGGCAAGCTCGGACGGACAAAGAATATCCGCGCAGGAGGCCTTTGAGTATGCCGAAGGACGAACCAGGGCCTTCAATCCCGGCCAGAATCCCAGGCTGGTGGACCGCCGGGGCCGGTCCTTTCTCCTGATCCTCCTCTGACCCGGATTCCTCACGAGGATCTTTTCCGCCCTGGCTGTGTTGCGCCCTCGTTCGCTTGTGCGGCGTACAGCAGTATGCCTCCGCGCTCACTTCCGGCGGCGCCTTGCCAGAACGCAAAATCTCTCTCGTGAAAAACCCGGGTTAACCCGGATTATTTACGAGGATCTTTTCCGCCCTGGCCGTGCGCTGTCAGGAATCGGCGGACCGCCGCGGGACCGGAAAGAACGGCGTTCGCTTCCCGGGGAAT
>JAUVQV010000181.1 GCA_030597995.1 Candidatus Rokuibacteriota bacterium | reverse complement strand
GGGACATGGGGAGCCCGTATCCGCTGAGGGACTTGGACAAGGTCACGATGTCGGGATACAATCCCGCTTCTTCAAAGCTGAAAAACGTCCCCACCCGCCCTATGCCAACCTGAATGTCATCCACTATGAGCAGTACATCGTGTTTCCGGCACAGCGTCTGCACCTTCCGGAGCCACTGACGGCTCGCCAGGTTGACTCCTCCTTCGGCCTGCACGGTCTCGAGGATCACGGCCGCCGGAGGATCCAATCCGCTCCCCGGGTCCTCGAGAACTTTCTTCAGATAGTCTGCGGTGTCGACACCTTCCCCGAGGTAGCCGTCATAGGGTGTGAAGGAGACATCCAGCCTGTTGACAAAGGCTTCGTTCCGGTAGAAAGCATTGCCGGTGGCCGAAAGCGAACCAATCGTCAGGCCATGATAACCATTTGAAAAAGATATGATATTTGATCTCTTTTTTATCATCCGGGCCAGTTTCAGGGCCGCTTCGTTCGCGTTCGTACCCGTTGGCCCGGGAAATTGCAGCTTGTATTCCAGCCCCCGCGGGCCAAGAACGATAGACTCGAAGGATTCAATGAATCGACCCTTGGCGGCGGTGTACATGTCGAGGCCGTGTACGATTTCATCCCCTTGCAGATAGGTGATCAAGGCCTTTTTCATCCAGGGGTCGTTGTGACCGTAATTGATCGCGCCGCCGCCGCTGAAAAAATCGATGTAGGACTTTCCTTCATCGTCTGTGATCACGGACCCCCGGGCCGACGTGAAAAGAGCGGGGAAAAAACGGCAGTAATAGCGGACCTGCGATTCTTTCTGTTCGAAAATGTCCATTGATCTCGAGCTCTTACTTTCAGGAATCAATGCCTTATTACCGCGCGATTCAGTTTCTGTCAAGTTGGCCTCTTCAGGCCCGGCGTATCCTCAAGACATACACACTCTCAGTTCTGCCTCGAGCGGCGTCCTGACCGAGGGAGGCGATGGCAGGCTACTGTCCCTTCCTGGACTCGTAGCGCCTCGGATCTCTGGAGAGCTGCCCTCCGTCTTCGACACTGTCATAGGTACGGACATACTCCAGGGTGCTGTTGAGATAGGTCTCCCCTCCGTCGGGACCCCAGGGGATCCCTCCGATAATCAACCATGACGCCTTCTCGATCGCCTTTTTCATGACCAGGGGATCACCCACTTCGGCCTCCAGTTTTTCACCGTTCAGGTAGATGGTGCATCGGTCAGCGGTGAGCCCCCAGGTGAAGGTGAGATGGACACTCCCTCCCCGGGGAATGGTCTCGCCCAGCAGGACTGTGTTGAGACGCTCTTCTTTTGTGGCAGTCACTTTCGTCTTGTCCCAGTTCCAATATTTCTTGGTGTACGTCCGGTACCAGAGAAGGCCCGTTGAAATAAGCGGATGAAAATCGACCAGCACTTCGGGGAAGCGGTCCTGATGGATCCCGTCCCAGTCCAGCATGGCGTAGAGAAGAGGCTGGCCGGAGTCGTCCGCAAGGGCGAAGAGCCCTTCCAGCGCTTCCATTTCGCCCCGGACCAGCTCCATCTCGATCGTCCCCCTCACGGGAGACAGGGTTTCCTTCACCGGAAATCGCAGGAAATCTATGCGGTCATAGTCGCGTAGAGTGTCGGCCGACCACCCCTTGCCGTGAGCCGTATCTTCTGTCTTCCCCGGACGCTCTGTAGAAGTATCACTGAACACGTCATCGTAAAGGACCCCTCCCAGGGCCGGCGCACAAAGGAGGAGGGGCAGCAGCAGCGCCGCTGCAAGAGCGGCGACCTTCTTTGTCCTCCTCATACTCTTCATGATTGCGTCCTCGCTTTCGTATCTGCTCCCTGGAATAATACCTCTTTTCCGCCAAGGGCTTACGTTATTCCAGCCGGAGCTGATCAGAAAAGAAAAAGGCCGGCTGACCTTGCGGTCCGGCAGGCCTTTTCCCCAGACGTACGGAATGTCAGCAGGGGTGGACGCTGGAGCCTCCAATCACGGCGGGCTTGATGTATTTCACTTTCTTCTTCATCTGGCTCCTCCCTTTTCTTTATCGCTCGTTTACCTTTTACCTTTAATCCCCCCTTCCCCCCTTTGTAAAGGGGGATTCTCTGCTTTCTTATTCCCCCATTTTATAAAGGGGGAAGCTGATGTTCGACACCCCCTTTTGTAAAGGGGGACCGGGGGGATTAAAAGAAGTCGTAATCCGTTACGCTCACCGCCAGATCGCGGGCGGCGGCCAGCTCCTCCTCCGTCGGCACGGTGGAACGCACCGTGACCTCGATCGAGACCTTCCCCGGCACCCGCCCGGCGACGTACACGGCCGACGACTCTCCGTTGCGGTCGGTCACGGCCTCGACTCTTCGCAGCCGACCGCTCCCGATGGCCACCCGGTACTCCACCTCCACCCCCTCGTTGGGGTTGTCGTTGATGTCCGTCACCAGCACCACCAGATCGGCGGTGCTGCTCCCGTCCGCGTCCAGCTTGTCGGGGGTGATGCTGATCGCGATCTTGGCCGGGGCGTCGCTGCGCAGCTCGATCTGGACCGAGGCGCTGATCCCCGCCGTGTGGTCCACCGCCGTGATCAGGACAATCCCGATCTTCTTGCCGGCGGTGTAGACTGCCCGGGCCTTGCCGTTCGCATCCGTCGTCCCGCTCACGGTCCGGACCGATCCGGTCCCGGCCGTGACGGTGAATCCCACCCGGTGGCCCTCCACAGGGAGGCCGCTCTGGGTCACCTGGGCCGTGATCCGGGCCTGGCTCTCCCCGTCCGCCGTCAGCCAGTCGTCGCTCGAGGTGACCGCGATGGCAAACCCGGCCGCCTTGCCGGCCGCCACCCGCACCGCCTCCAACTCCAGTTCCGCCGCCGCCTGGATGTAGGTCTTCACGTACCCGACTCCGGTGTCGTTGCTCACCATGTCCCGGGCCACTATGATGGCGGTCTTGGCCGCGAACCCGGCGGTGTAGGTCGCCGTGACCTGACCGAAGAGGTCGGTCATGCCCCTGAAATCCCGGCTCAGACTGCCGCCCACCTCGTCGGTGAAGGTGCCGCCCCCCACCACGCCGGTGTAGAGCGAACTGGTGGTCGCCAGGACGAACCGCACCTCGTGGTCGGAGATCGGATCGCCGTTGGCGTCGGTGACCGTCACCGTGACCTCCGAGGTGGACTCCTCGTCGGCTTTGAGCTCGCCCGGTGTGGTGAGCACTGCGATGTTGAGCGCGGGGTCGACTTCGAACTCCTCGTCAATTACCTGCGAGACCGCCGCCTCACCGCTGCCGAGACGCCCCACCACCACCGCCCGGGGGAAGCGGTCCTGGTAGTCCACCGTAAAAGTCCCCTCATACCGGCCGGGGTTTTCGGCATCCTCGGTCATTGCAAGGCCGCTCCGGGGCCAGATGATCGGCCTGAAACTCTCGTCATCCATCACTGCCACCACGGCCACGTAGTAGGGGACGTCCCGCTCCAGGCTCTCGACAATATAGC
>JAUVQV010000146.1 GCA_030597995.1 Candidatus Rokuibacteriota bacterium | reverse complement strand
GCTCTTCAAAAAGCAGGGATTTTACGGGCAAGTCACGGTCACGAAGGGCGGGGATCTCATCTCTTTAAAGACCAACGTCAAAACCGACGCCAGCAACCACCCTGAGGACCTGGCAAGTTTTTTTCTGAATGCTCATTTACCGATCGGTCTTCATCCGGATCCAAGGGAAGTGGCCATTATCGGCCTGGGCGGAGGATTCACTCTCAGGGCCGCGGTTCACCACGAAGACTTAAAGAGGATAACCATGGTTGAGATTGACCCGCTGGTGGTCGAGGCCACTCGAAAATATTTCGCGGAACTCAACGATCACGCCCTGGACGACCCCAGAGTGGAGCTGGTCATCAACGACGGGCGGAATTTCATAGAAAAATCTTCAAGGAAATACGATATTATTACCTCCCAACCGCCGAACATATGGGTGTCCGGTGTCTCCGGCCTTTTCACCGAGGAATTCTATCAGTCGGTCCGGCGGCACCTGAAACCGGGCGGCATTTTCTGCCAGTGGGCGCCCTATTACGAGCTGGAAGAAGAACAGATCGAGATCGTACTGGACACTCTGAGATCCGTCTTTTCCTCCGTCGCCATGTGGACCAATGGGGTCGACGTGCTAGCTGTCGCGACCGACGAAGCGCCGTCTGTAGACCGGGAAAAAATCCGTGAGAGGCTGAATTTTCAAGGCCTCATAGATGATCTCGCGTTGATTGAATCCACACCGTCCCTGCTTCTCATGGAGTTGGAGAGTCTGGCCGAGGATCTCCTCCGGGAGGAGAGCGATGGGGGGGAGAGAAAGACCGTCAACCGCGACGACAGGCCGATACTCGAATTCAGCTCCGCGAGAAACCTCTTCTATTTCAGGTCCGGGGAGAGATAACGAGCGCGCCCGGCCTGGGCCGGCGATCATCCCTCTTCCAGTACCGCCTCAACGTCAATGGTGATGTCCACGGTATGGCCCACCACGATGCCTCCCTTTGCCATGTTGTCATTCCAGCTCACGCCGAAGTCGTGGCGGTTGATTTTGGTTCTGGCCAGAAATCCGGCACGGGTCCTTGGCCCCTTGTCCGCACCGTCTTCCCACCAGGGGGTTTCCCACTGTCCCAGGTAGGTCAAATTCATTGTCACCGGCCGCGTGACGCCCCGGATCGTCAAATCACCGCTCAGCCTGGAATCGTGCGCCCCGGTAATCTCGAGGCGCTTCCCGGTGAAGGTTATCTCCGGGTAGTGCTCGACGTCGAGGAAGTCGGCGCTGCGCAGGTGGGCGTCACGATCCGGCTCTCCGGTCCAAATCTTTCGGGCGTCTATTGTCACGGCGGCGGAAAAATTGGTCGGGTCTTCCAGGTCGAATTCGAGTGTGCCGTGGATATCTTTGAAGTGCCCCCGGACATAGGTGACCATCATGTGCCGGACGCTAAATTCGGCCGCTGAATGACCGGGTTCGAGAGTCCATTTCGCCATTTCACACCTCCTTAGTAAAGAAGCACTATTTGGATCTTTTTCATTTCTGAGTGCGCACCGGATTGAAAATCAGGACTGGGACCGGCGCATTTTTCAAGACTCTCTCCGTGACGCTCCCCATCGGAACGTGCTCCCGCAAGCCGTGGGTGGCCATAACCACCAGGTCCGCCCCGAGGTCCCCGATGGCCTTGAGAATTTCCGTAGCCGGATCACCCAGGAGCACATGGATGTGATACGTCGGGCAGGCCGCCAGTTTCAGCCGGCAAAACTCTTCCAGCTTGCGGCGCGCGAGTTTCAGTGAAAACGCGTGGAGGTGCTCGACCTGAGAAGGCGCCGGCTCCCCCCACCAGCGTCCGTAATCGGAGAGATCCGGGGAGACATGGATCAGGTGAACTTCGGCCTCGTACTTATCGGTGAGGGAGATGATGTAGGGCAGGACATCAAAGGCGGCTTCGGAAAAGTCGTGAGGCCAAAGTATCCGTTTGAACTCCAGCATCGTCTCTTCTCCTTCCTCATTGGATGCATCGATGCAAGGACCTGATTCTTTATGGTATATTGCCGACCCGGGAAGAAATGAGCAAGAGAAACCGAATGGAAAATCCGGAAAAGCGCATTGTTTTCCTGCATATCCCTCGGACCGCCGGCACCACCCTGCAGCAGATCATCGAGAGGCAGTACCGGCCCGACCAGATCTTTTCCCTGGGTCTGGTGGTTCAGGAGGCGATCGAAGAGTTCAAGCAGCTGGAAGAGGTGCGGAGGGTGAAAATCCGCATGCTCATGGGGCACATGGGATACGGACTGCACCGATACCTGCCGGGGCCGGCGACCTATTTTACCATCCTGCGCCAGCCGGTGGAGCTCGTGACCTCCTTTTACTATTTCATACGCCGCTCGCCGCAGCATTATCTCCATGAATTCCTCAAGTCGGGGAACCGGAGCCTGAAAGAGTATCTCGAGAGCAAAGTCACGTACGTGACGGACAACGTCCAGACCAGATTGCTGTCCGGGGTGTGGGATACCGTGCCCATCGGAAACTGCACCCCGGAAGTGCTGGAGAGGGCAAAACACAATCTGAGGGAACATTTCGCGGTGGTGGGGCTGACCGAACGCTTTGACGAAACGCTCCTGCTCCTGAAACGGGCTTTCGGCTGGAGGAACCTCTTCTACACGAAACGGAACGTTACCAGGAGGCGTCCGAAAACAGGCGAACTGCCGGTCTCTCTACGGGAAGCGATTACGGACGCAAACCGCCTCGATCTGGCACTCTACCGCTATGCCGAAGAGCTGTTCGAGGAACAGGCCGCCCGCCAGGGAGCCTCTTTTGCCGCGGAGGTGAGGAAATTTCAAATCGCGAACACCCTGCTCAGTCCGTGTACGCGATATCTCCGGGGACTCCGAAGGCAGTTCGCGCGGCTGTTCGGCGGTACGTGAGGGGTTGGAAGGAGGAAGCGTCACGGAACCGGGGATCAGGGGAGCTGTTTCAGAAGTTCCTCCGGACTGGTCACCGGCTCCTTACAGGTCATGTTCTCGCAGACATAGGCGGTGGCCTTCCCGCCTTTCATCTCCCGGAATCTGGTGGGGGGCGCGATCTCTTCAATCTCTTCCCCGGCCTCTCCGGGAGGGTGGAAAAGGATCACCTTGTTGGGAGAAAAGTGGCCTCTCAGAACCTTCAACAGTGACTCCGTATCTGCGGCCCGGGGTCTGCCGGCGACGACGATCTCCTTTGCCGGACCGATCATGAAATCGAGGGCCGTCAGGAGCATGGTGTGCCCGGCCGGGACGCTCTTGACTTCCCCCGCAAAGGATCTGACCAGCGCTTCCGCCCTCCGGTCGAGCTCGGGGTCTCCGGTCATGCGGCCGAGCCTCAAGAGGTTCCACAGGGCGACCGAGTTGCCGGCCGGCAGCGCGCCGTCATAGATTTCCTTTACCGGCGCGAGCAGGGGTTCGTTTCCGGTCCCGGAAAAGAAAAACCCGCCTCCCCCGGAGTCCCAGAAAAGATCGATCATCTCACGGTTCAGGCGGATCGCCTCTCGCAGGTAGGGGGCTTTGAAGGTGGCCTCGTAAAGCTCTATCAGGCCGAAGATGAAAAAGGCGTAGTCGTCGAGGTAGCCGGGGAGGGCGGCCTCGCCGTTCCTGAACCGACGCTGGAGCCGGCCGTTTCCGTCCCTCATGACCCGGAGAATGAACCCGGCCGCCTTCTCGGCTGCAGCCGTGTAACGGGGTTCGCCGAGGATCAGCCCGGCCCGGGCGAGGGCGGCGATCGTGAGGCCGTTCCAGGAGGTGAGGATCTTGTCATCCTTGAAAGGATGCACGCGCTTTTCCCGGTGCCGAAAGAGCCGGGTCCGGCTTTTTTCGGACACTCCGACCCCGCCGTCGATGGCGCTCAGGTGAAGGATATTCCCCCCGGTGGTTTCGCCGGAGGCCTCCTCACGGAAGTTGCCCTCTGCCTTCACGTTGTAGGCGGTGTTGAATCTGCTCCCTTCTTTCCCGCCCAGGACCTGGAGAATCTCATTTTCGGACCACAGGTAAAATTTCCCCTCGACTCCTTCACTGTCCGCGTCTTCGGCGGAGTAAAAACCGCCCTCGGGAGAGGTCATATCCCTCAAGAGGTAGGTGAATATCTCAGCCGCGGTCTGGGAAAATATCCGCTCCCCGGTGGCCTGAAAGGCCTCCACGTAAGCCATGGCGATCAGGGCCTGGTCGTAGAGCATTTTTTCGAAATGCGGTACCAGGAACTCGCGGTCCGT